>DASXZF010000297.1:0-14594 GCA_036502065.1 Gaiellales bacterium | reverse complement strand
GTTGTTGTTGCCCGCCTGCGTGCGGCCGAGCTCGTCACCGCCGAGCAGCATCCGCACACCCTGCGAGAACACGAGCGTCGCCAGGAAGTTGCGCCGCATCCGCCGGCGCAGATCGTTCACCGAGGCGTCGTCGGTCGGCCCCTCGGCCCCCCAGTTCGCACTCAGGTTGTCGTTGCTGCCGTCGCGGTTGCCCTCGCCGTTTGCGTCGTTGTGCTTCTGGGCGTACGACACGAGATCGGTGAGGCAGAAGCCGTCGTGCGCCGTGACGAAGTTGACGCTCGCGTAGGTGCGCCGGCCGCTCGCCTGGTAGAGGTCGCTCGATCCCGAGACCCGCGACGCGAGCTCGGCCAGGCGACCGTCGTCGCCCCGCCAGAAGCCGCGCACGCCGTCGCGATAGACGCCGTTCCACTCGGCCCAGCCGACGGGGAAGTTGCCGACCTGGTAGCCGCCCTCGCCGAGATCCCACGGCTCGGCGATCAGCTTCACCTGCGACAGCGTGGGGTCCTGCTGCATGATGTCGAAGAACGACGCCAGCCGGTCGACCTCGTAGAGCTCGCGCGCGAGCACGGGCGCCAGGTCGAAGCGGAACCCGTCGACGTGCATGTCACCGACCCAGTAGCGCAGGCTGTCGAAGATCAGCTGCACCGTGCGCGGGTGCTGCATGTTCAGGCTGTTGCCGGTGCCGGTGAAGTCGACGTAGCGGCTGCGGTCGGCGGGGTCGAGCCGGTAGTAGGAGGCGTTGTCGACGCCGCGCAGCCCCAGGGTCGGCCCGAGCTGGTTGCCCTCGCCGGTGTGGTTGTAGACGACGTCGAGGATCACCTCGATCCCGGCCCGGTGAAATGCCTTCACCATCGACTTGAACTCGCTCACCTGCGTGCCGCGGGTGCCGCCCGCCGAGTAGCGCGCGTCCGGGGCGAGGAACGCGATCGAGTTGTAGCCCCAGTAGTTCGTCAGGCCGCGCTCGACCAGGTTGCGGTCGTTCACGAACTGGTGCACGGGCAGGAGCTCGACGGCGGTGACGCCGAGCGAGAGCAGGTGGTCGATGATCGCGTCGCTGGCCATGCCCAGGTATGTCCCGCGCAGCTCCGGCGGCACGCCGGGGTGCAGCATCGTCAGACCGCGGACGTGACACTCGTAGATCACCGACCGGTTCCACGGCACCGCCGGGCGGCGGTCGTCGCCCCACGGGAACGCGGGATCGACGACGGCGCACTTGGGCATCCCCGCCGCGCTCGAGCGGGCATCCATGGACAGGTCGGCGGCGGGGTCGCCGACGGTGTAGCCGAACAGCGAGTCGTCCCAGCGCGGCTGGCCCGTGACCGCCTTGGCATACGGATCGAGGACGAGCTTCTGCGGGTTGAAGCGATGCCCCTGCCGCGGCTCGTAGGGCCCGTGGACGCGGTAGCCGTAGAGCTGGCCGGGGCGGACGTCGGGCAGGTAGGCGTGCCAGATCAGGTCGGTGCGCTCGACCAGCTCGATCCGGTGGGATTCCTCACCGTCTTCGGGCCTCTGGTAGAGGCACAGCTCGACGCCGGTGGCGTGCTCGGAGAAGATCGCGAAGTTCGTGCCCTCGCCGTCCCAGGTCGCCCCGAGCGGGTACGGCGTCCCCGGCCACAGGCGCAGGCTAGGCATGCCGCTCACCGCCGAGCAGGACGAACGACTGCGGCTGCAGGCAGACCTCGGTCTCGCCGCCGCCGGCCGCCCCCGGGCCGCCGAAGCGCGCGTCGGCCGAGTCGAGCAGCACCGTCCAGGCGGCGTCGCGGAACGGCACCGAGAGCCGGCACGGCTCCGTGCCGAAGTGCAGGCACAGGAGCGCGGCGTCGCCCCGCTCGTCGCGGCGCAGCAGCCACACGACGGGCGGGTCGTCGGCCCGCGCGACGTCGACGCCGCGTGGGTGAAGCCCCCGCAGCGGAGCCAGATCGCGGCGCAGGCGCAGGAGCTCGCGGTGCAGGTCGAGCATCTGGCCGTGGACGCCGGAGCTGCGCTCGTCCCAGTGGAGGATCGAGCGGCGGAAGGTCTCTTCGGACTGCGGGTCGGACGGCTCGCCCGCCCACCGAAACGACGCGAACTCCTCGGCCCGCCCCCGCCGCACGGCGTCGGCCAGCTCGCTGCCCTCGTGGCTCGTGAAGTACAGGAACGGGGCCGGCTCGGCGTGCTCCTCGCCCATGAAGAGCAGCGGCACGAACGGCGCGAGCAGCACGGCGCCCGCGGCCAGCTTGGCGGCCTCGAAGCCCGCCGTGGCCGCCAGCCGGTCGCCCAGCATGCGGTTTCCGACCTGGTCGTGCGTCTGGCTGAAGACGACGAACCGGCAGCCGTCGACGCCGCGGGCGGGCGCGCCGTGGCGGCGGCCGCGAAACGCCGAGCGCGCGCCGTCGTAGACGAACGCCTCGCGGTAGGCCTTGGCCAGCGCGGCGGTGCCGCCGAAGTCGGCGTAGTAGCCGTCGCGCTCGCCGGTCAGGAGCACGTGCAGGGAGTGGTGCAGATCGCCGCTCCACTGGGCCGTCATCCCCAGGCCGCCCGCCGCCCGCGGCGTGATCATGCGGGGATCGTTCAGGTCGCTCTCGGCGATCAGGTGCAGCGGTCGTCCCGCGCGCTGCGACGTGGCGGCCACCGCGTCTGCGAGCTCGGCCAGCACATGCGTCGCCGAGGCGTCGGCGATCTGGTCGACCGCGTCGAGCCGAAGCGCATCGATGTGGAACTCCTCGAGCCACCGAAGCGCGCACCCGATCAGGAACGCGCGCACGCCGTCGCTGCCGCGGTCGTCCATGTTGATCGCCGCGCCCCAGGGTGTGCGGTAGCGGTCGGTGAACACCGGCCCGAAGCGCGGCAGCACGTTGCCCTCGGGCCCGAGGTGGTTCAGCACGACGTCGAGGCACACGGCCAGGCCCGTGACGTGACAGGCGTCGACGAGCTGCTTCAGGCCTTCGGGTCCGCCGTAGGAGTGCTGCGCGGCATAGGGGAAGACGCCGTCGTAGCCCCAGTTGCGCGCGCCGGGGAACTGGGCGACGGGCATCAGCTCGATCGCGGTGATGCCGATCTCTGCGAGCGCCGCCAGACGGGGCACGATCGCGGCGAACGTGCCCTCGGGCGTGAACGTGCCGACGTGCAGCTCGTACAGCACGTACTCGTCGATCGGAAGGCCGCGCCAGCCGGCATCGCTCCAGCCGAAGTCGGGATCGACGACCTGCGACGGGCCGGCGACGCCGTCGGGCTGCAGGCTCGAGGCCGGGTCGGGCAGCTCCTCGCCGCCGTCGAGCCGGTAGCGGTAGCGGCGCCCGGCGGCCGTCGCGGGCACGACGCCGCCGTGGTGGCCGTCGCCGAGCGGCTCGAGCGGCGCGACCACGTCGGGTGCGAGCACGTGCACCTCGACCCTGTCCGCCGAGGGCGCCCATACGCGGAACCGGCACGATCCGTCCCGCAGCGGCGTCGCCCCCAGCCGGGGGGCGGCGAGATCCGTCACGCGCCCGCCTCGGGGACGAGCAGCAGGCACGAGAGCGGCGGCAGCACGAGCGTCATCGAGTCGGCCCGGCCGTGCGCCGGCTCCGGCACGGCCTCGATCCGGCCCAGGTTGCCCGCGCCGCTGCCACCGTAGACGTCGGCGTCGCTGTTCAGGAGCTCGCGCCACACTCCGGGCCGGGGCGCGCCGATCCGGTAGTTCGGGCGCATGACCGGCGTCAGGTTGAAGACGGCCAGCACGCTGTCACGCTCGTCGCGGGCGACGCGCGCGAACGCGAGCACGCTCGAGTCGCTGTCGGAGGCGTGCACCCACTCGAACCCGGCCGGATCGCAGTCGCGCTCGTGCAGCGCAGGCTGCGCGCGGTAGGCGCCGTTCAGGTCGGCCACCCAGCGGCGGATGCCCTCGTGCCCGGGCTGCTCCAGCAGGTGCCAGGCGACGCTCGAGTCGTGGTCCCACTCGTCCCACTGGCCCAGCTCGTCACCCATGAACAGGAGCTTCTTGCCCGGCAGCGCGTACATGTACCCGTAGAGCGCCCGCAGGTTCGCCCGCTGCTGCCACTCGTTCCCCGGCATGCGGCGCATCAGCGAGCCCTTGCCGTGCACCACCTCGTCGTGGGAGAGCGGGAGCACGTAATTCTCGGTGAACGCGTACAGGCCGCGAAAGGTGAGCTCGTGGTGGTGGAAGCGGCGGTGGATCGGGTCGTGGCCGAAGTAGACGAGCGTGTCGTGCATCCAGCCCATGTCCCACTTGAATCCGAATCCGAGCCCGCCCAGGTAGGTCGGCCGCGACACCATCGGCCACGCCGTCGACTCCTCGGCGTAGGTCTGCACCCCGGGATGCTCGGCGTAGACCGCGCTGTTCAGCGCGCGCATGAGGTCGATCGCCTCGAGGTTCTCGCGCCCGCCGAAGCGGTTGGGGATCCACTCGCCGTCGTTGCGCGAGTAGTCCAGGTAGAGCATCGAGGCCACGGCGTCGACCCGCAGGCCGTCGGCGTGGTAGACGTCGAGCCAGTGCATCGCGCTCGAGAGCAGGAAGCTCCTGACCTCGTTGCGGCTGTAGTTGAAGATGTAGCTGCCCCAGTCGGGGTGGAAGCCCTGGCGCGGGTCGGCGTGCTCGTAGAGGTGCGTCCCGTCGAAGAGGGCGAGCCCGTGCGGGTCGGTGGCGAAGTGCGACGGCACCCAGTCGAGGATCACCCCGACGCCGGCGGCGTGGAGGGCGTCGATCAGGGCCATCAGCTCCTGCGGCGTGCCGAAGCGGCTGGTCGGAGCGAAGTAGCCGGTGGTCTGATAGCCCCACGAGCCGGTGTAGGGGTGCTCCATGATCGGCAGCATCTCGACGTGGGTGAACCCGTTTGCCACGGCATAGACGGGCAGCTGCTCGGCCAGCTCGAGGTAGGTGAGCGGCCGGTTGCCGTCCTCGACGTTTCGCCGCCACGATCCCAGGTGCAGCTCGTAGATTGCGATCGGCGCGGCCAGGGCGCTTCGGGCGGCGCGCTCGTCCATCCAGGCCCGGTCGCCCCACTCGTAGCTCAGGTCCCAGACGACCGACGCGGTCTTGGGCGGCAGCTCGGCGCGGGCCGCGAGCGGGTCGGCCTTCTCCTGGCCGCCGCCGTCACCGGCGATCGCGTACTTGTATGCCGCCCCGTGGCCGACGCCGGCGACGAACCCCTCCCAGATTCCCGAGCCGCCGCGTGGCTGCAGCGGATCGGCGCCGCTGCGCCATCCGTTCCAGTCGCCGAGCACCGACACCGCGTGGGCGTTGGGCGCCCACACGCCGAACTGGGTGCCCGTGCGGCGGCCGGCCGTGCGCGGGTGCGCACCGAGCTTCTGCGCGAGGCGGTAGTGCGTGCCCTCGTTGAACAGGTGCAGGTCTTCGTCGGTGAGCAGGCTCGGCACGGTCCTGGCCGCAGGCCGCTTCGCCGGTGTCCTCTGTTCCGTCATCGCTCACTCCCTCGCAGCTCGGAGATCCGGCGCAGCCGCGGCACGAGGCCGGGGACCCGGGGCAGGTCGTCCACGCCGTAGTCTGCCCGCCGGCGCCAGTTCGGCTGCTCGGTCGTCGTCCCCGGCACGTTCTGGCGCTCGCGCTCCCACCACAGATCCTCGAGGTTCAGCATGAGCGCCCGGGCGCGGGAGGCGGCCAGCTCCTGCAGGCTCGAATCGAGCACGCCCGGCCCGTCGGAGGGGGCGTGGCCGCGCGCGGCGAGCGCCGCGCGCAGGGTCTCGCGCCGGCCTTCGGCGTCGGCATCGCAATCCCAGAATCCGGCGAACGTGGGCATGTCATGGGTATTCATGCCCACCATGGCCGCTTCGGGCACCTGGGCGAACGGATCGCCGCCGCCGTGGCCGAGCTCCGCCTGCAGCGCGAACGTGCGCAGGAGGCCATGCGCCGCCATCGCCCGGCGCACCTGCGCGGGGACGGTGCCCATGTCCTCGCCGACCAGCGTCGTGCCGTGGCGGTTGGACTCGATGCAGAGCACCGCGTAGAGCTCCTCCGCCGGGTAGCGCAGGTAGACCCCGGCGGTCGCCGGCAGGCCGTGCGGCACGACGAAGATGCGGTGCAGCCCCATCACGTGGTCGATTCGCACGGCGCTCGCGTGGCGGCACAGGGTGCGGATGCATGCGATCGGATAGTCGAGCCGGCGCTCGTGCAGCCGGCCGGGATGAAGCGGCGGGAAGCCCCAGTCCTGGCCGCCCTGGAAGAAGTCGTCGGGCGGCGCGCCCACCGACGCCCCCTCGGCGAAGAGGCCGCGGAAGCGCCAGGTGTCGTATCCGGCCGGATGCACCCCGAGCGGCATGTCGAGGTACGGGCCCGCCCCACCCGTCGCGACGTGATCGAGCTGCTCGGCGCAGAGCCATTGGGCGTAGGCGTGGTAGCGGGCTGCGGCAGGGTCGCCGGGCGGAGCGGGATCCTGCCAGTCCCGCCAGCCCGTCCCCTGCTGCTCGCAGCGGGCGCGGAACTCGGCGTAGGCGGTCAGGTCGGGGTGGTCGCGCAGGTGGCGCTCGAACGTGGCGAGCCGGTCTCCGCCCAGACCGGCGAGGAGCGCCTCGAGCACACGCCGCTTGGCGGCCATCGCGCTGCGGTGGTCGACGAGCGCCCCGTCGACCGGGGCGACGGCGGCGAGCAGCTTGCGGGCCGGCGGCGCGGTCTCGAGCTCGGGCGCCGCCGAAGGGTCGACGAAGAGCTCGTTCCAGTGCAGGCGGCTGACCGGGGCGTAGGGGCTCGGCTCGTACGGGCGGTCGAGGAACGCGGCGTGGAGCGGCGTCGATCCGACCAGGTCGCCGCCCATGTCGCCGATGAACGCCGCGAGCCCGTGCATGCCCGTGAGGTCGCCCGCTCCGAACGGGCCGGGCAGGGCGTACAGGGGCAGGAAGACGCCCCACGACCGGCCGGGGCCTGCGAACGCCCGCCGCGGCGCGCAGAGCACGAGCACGGTGGTCTCGGCGCCCGCCGCCGCCAGGTGAAGGTGGTGGTAGCCGTGCGGGAGGGCGGGGAGCTGGAGCACGCCGCCACCCGATGCGCGCCCGCGCAGCTCGCCGCCCGCCTCGAGAGCCACCGTCCACTCGACCCGGCCGCGGACGTGCCGGCCGAGGGCGATGCGCGCCGGGCCCTGGCCCCAGGCGACCGTGACGGGCTCGGCCATGCGCCCGCGGTGCTCGGCCTCGAGCCCGCGCAGCTCCTCGTGGGCGCCCTGGCCGGACTCGCCGACATCGTGTCCGAGCACCCGAAGGACCGCGGCGAGCGTCGCGGCCGACGCGGTGTGGCGCCGCCCACGGGTGTCCGTGTAGGAGCGCTGCACCCCCGCGGCGGCGGCCAGCGCAGCCAGGTCGGCGCGGGCGGCGGCCGGCCTCACGCCCCCAGGAGCTCCTCCAGCCCGTGGGCCGGGATGACGACCCAGTCGGGGCGGTTGTCGAGCTCGTAGCCAAGCTCGTAGACGGCCTTCTCGAGCAGGTGCAGGTCGAGCAGCCGGGCGAACTGCGCGTCGTCGGTGGGCAGGATCGCCGCCGGTGCGACGGCGGCGCGGTAGGCCTGCAGGAACACCGCCGAGACCCACGCCCGCCAGTGCGTCGCCCACTCCTCGGCGGGGCCGCCGACCGCCGCGTCGCGGCCGCTCTCGCGGAACAGGGCGGCGTAGGCGGCATAGTGGAACGAGCGCAGCATCCCGGCGACGTCGTAGGCCGGCGATCGCTTCAGGCGCCGCTGCGCGAGCGGCCGGGCGGGCTCGCCCTCGAAGTCGATCACGACGACATCGCGGCCCGTCCACAGCACCTGGCCGAGGTGGTAGTCGCCGTGCACGCGGATGCGGCTGCCCTGGAGCAGGCCGTCCAGGAGCGCGCGGACGTGACCGAGCGGGCGCTGGTCGCCGGGGCCGAGCCATTCGAGCTCGGCAACGCCGGCGCGGCGGGCGGCGGCCAGCACCTGCCGGATCAGATTTCGCAGCGACTGGTAGAGCGCCCGCTGGTGAAGCGGCGTGAACGGCTCCGGCGCGAACTCCGGGTCGTCACCCGCCGCCGCCAGGGCGACGTGCAGCTGGCCGGTGCGCTCGCCCAGCAGCCGCGCGAACTCGACGTAGGAGCCGATCGAGTCCGACACGTCGGCCGGGATCTCGCGGCCGGCGAGCTCGACCACGCCCGACGCCGGCAGCGCGGGCGGTCCCGGCTCCTCACGGGCGAGCGCCGTCTCGAGGAAGCGGGTCACCTCGTCGAGGGTGTAGGCCCATGCGTCGCCCTCGTTGGTCACGAAGCCCTGCAAGAGGCCGATCGTGATCGGGTGGCGGCGACGGCGGTGGTACTCGATCGTGCCCGCGGCCGGCGAGACGTGCGCGAACCCGGTGCGCGTGAGCATGCCCGTCAGCTCGGCCTCCGGGTTCGGGCCCGACTCGACCCGGCGAAAGATCTTCATCACCGCCCGTTGGCCGAAGGCCACCGAGCTGTTGGACTGCTCGGCGCCGATCGGCGTGGGCTCGAGCCCGTTGCCGTCGCCGACGAGCCGGCGCAGCTCGCCGGTGCGCACCGTGGTCAGCGACCCGATCAGCCCGCCGATCCGGCGGCCGCGGCGCATCAGCTGCAGGAGCGCCGCCGCGAGCACGGGGTCGTCGGCGCCGTCGAGGAGTGCAAGCCGGCCCTCCTGCGTCTCGAGCATCGCGACGGTCGCGCCGGCCGGCGCGCGCCCGTTCTCGGAGGGCGAGCGGGCGACGAGCGGCAGGACGTACGTGTCGGGCTCGCCCTCGCGGTACTCCACCCGCATCAGGCACAGGTACCCCGCCTCGCGCCGGGCGGGGCCGGGGATCCGCACCGCGTCGTGGAGCACCACCCGGCGGATGCCTCGCGACTTGCCGGCGAACCAGCGCCGCGACGGCAGGAATTTGGCGACCGCGTCGTCGAGCTGGCGGCGGGCGCCGCGCTCGAACACGGTGGGCCAGCGGCCCGTGACGCGGATCTCCGGGCATGGCCCCGAGCCCGCGCCGGCGTCGACGGGGGCCGGGTTCAGGACGAACAGGTAGAAGTCGTGCGGGCCGAGCGCGAGCGGGTACTGGCGGTCGCCGGGCACCGGCGGAAACTGGCTGTGGCCCAGGAGCTCCTCGGGGATCAGGCCCTCGAGCCGGCGCAGGTCGAGCTCGACGTACTGCGCCCGCCGCGAGAGGTTGCAGACGACCAGGATCCGCTCGTCGCCGAACTCGCGCAGGTAGGCGAGCACCTTGCGGTTCTCGGGCAGCAGGAACTCGAGCGAGCCGCGGCCGAATGCCTGGTAGCGCTTGCGCAGCGCGATCATGCGCTTCATCCACCAGAGCAGCGAGTTGGGGTTCGCCTGCTGCGACTCGACGTTGACGGCGCCGTACTCGGGGTCGCTGATCGCGGGCAGGTAGAGCTGCTGCGGGTTCGCGCGCGAGAACCCGGCGTTTCGGTCGAGGCTCCACTGCATCGGCGTGCGGACGCCGTTTCGGTCGCCCAGATAGATGTTGTCGCCCATGCCGAGCTCGTCGCCGTAGTAGACGACCGGCGTCCCGGGCAGCGAGAGCAGGAGCGCGTTCACGAGCTCGATGACCCGGCGGTCGTTCCCGAGCAGCGGCGCCAGGCGGCGGCGGATGCCGAGGTTGATGCGCGCCTGCGGGTCGTCGGCGTAGGCGCGGTACATGTAGTCGCGCTCCTCGTCGGTGACCATCTCGAGCGTCAGCTCGTCGTGGTTGCGCAGGAAGATCGCCCACTGGCAGCCCTCGGGGATCGCGGGCGTCTGGGCGAGGATGTCGACCAGCGGGTAGCGGTCCTCCATCCGCACGGCCATGAACATGCGCGGCATGAGCGGGAAGTGGTAGGCCATGTTGCACTCGTCGCCGTCGCCGAAGTAGGCGACGGCGTCCTCGGGCCACTGGTTGGCCTCGGCCAGGAGCATGCGGTCGGGGAACTTCTCGTCGATGTGGTGCCGCAGCGCCCGCAGAGCGCCGTGCGTCTCGGGCAGGTTCTCGCAGTTCGTGCCCTCCCGCTCGAACAGGTAGGGCACCGCGTCGAGCCGCAGGCCGTCGACGCCCATGGCGAGCCAGTAGTCGACGACGCTGAACATCGCCCGCTGGACCTCGGGTTTGTCCCAGTTCAGGTCGGGCTGGTGCGAGTAGAAGCGGTGCCAGTAGTAGGCGCCCGCGACCGGGTCCCACGACCAGTTGGACGTCTCGAAGTCCTGGAAGATGATGCGCACGCCCTGGTACCGATCGGGCGTGTCGCTCCAGACGTAGAAGTTGCGGGCCCGGCTGCCCGGAGCCGCGCGGCGCGCCTTCTGGAACCACGCGTGCATGTCGGAGGTGTGGTTCAGCACGAGCTCGGTGATCACCCGCAGGCCGCGCGCGTGGGCCGCGCGCAGGAACGCGCGGAAGTCGCGCATCGTGCCGTAGTCCGGGTGCACCTCGCGGTAGGACGCGATGTCGTAGCCGTCGTCGCGCAGGGGCGAGGGATAGAAGGGCAGGAGCCAGATGGTGGTGACGCCGAGGTCCTCGAGGTAGTCGAGGCGCTCGGTGAGCCCGCGGAAGTCGCCGATGCCGTCGCCGTCGGAGTCTGCGAACGCGCGCACGTGCAGCTCGTAGATGATCGCGTCGGCGTACCAGCGCGGGGCCGGGGTGATCGGGGCCGCGGCCGGAGCCGGCTGGGTGACGGCCATCGTCATGCGTAGTACTCGAAGTCGTGCTCGCTGCGCACCCGCCGGCGGACGTGGAAGATGTGCGCCGGCAGCCGGCGGGGGTCGATCTCGACGTAGTTTCGCGCGCCCTGCCAGGTGTAGGTGGCCTCGGACAGGAGGTCGTGCACCTGATAGGGGTGCTCGGCGTCGATCCCCAGCCGGTCGAGCGGCAGCTCGACCCAGCCCGACTGGGTGTGGTGGGGATCGAGGTTGACCACGGTGAGGACGACGTCGGCGAGGTCGGCCGTGTGGGCGGTGTAGGCCATGAGCAGGTCGTTGTCGACGTGGCGCAGCTCGAGCCGATCGTTCGACTGCAGGGCCGGGTGTGCGCGCCGGGCCGCGTTGACCGCGGCCACGAGCGGCTCGAGCGAATCGGGGTCGCCGGTGTCCCAGTCGCGCAGCTGGTACTTCTCGGAGTCGAGGTACTCCTCGCTTCCGGGGCGCAGGCCGCGCTGCTCGACGAGCTCGAACGCCGGGCCGTAGATGCCGTAGCTCGGGCTCAGGGTCGCGGCCAGGACGAGCCGTGCCGCGAACGTCGGCCGGCCGCCGGACTGCATCGGCTCGGTGAGGATGTCGGGCGTGTTGGGCCAGAAGCTCGGCCGGAAGTACTCGCGCAGGCCGGTCTGCGTCAGCTCGCGCACGTACTCCTCGAGCTCGTGCTTGCCGTTGCGCCAGGCGAAGTAGGTGTAGGACTGGGTGAAGCCGGCCTTGGCGAGCCGCTCCATCACTCGCGGCCGGGTGAAGGCCTCGGCCAGGAAGATCGTCTCGGGGTGCTCGCGGGTCACCTCGGCGATCAGCCACTCCCAGAACGGGAACGGCTTGGTGTGCGGGTTGTCGACCCGGAAGACCGAGACGCCCTGCCCGATCCAGAAGCGGACGACCTCGAGCAGCGCCTCCCAGAGGCCGCGCCAGTCCTCGCTCTCGAAGTCGAGCGGGTAGATGTCCTCGTAGCGCTTCGGCGGGTTCTCGGCGTGGCGGATCGACCCGTCCGGGCGGTGCCGGAACCACTCGGGATGCTCGCGCACCCAGGGGTGGTCGGGCGAGCACTGGAAGGCGATGTCGAGCGCGAGGGCGAGGCCGCGCCCGGCGCACTTCTCGGCCAGCCGGCGGACGTCCGCGACCGTGCCGAGGTCGGAATGGACGGCCGTGTGGCCGCCGGCCGCCGAGCCGATCGCCCACGGGCTGCCGAGGTCGCCCGGCGCCGACGTCGGCGAGTTGTTCGGCCCCTTGCGGTGCGTCTCGCCGATGGGGTGGACCGGGGGCAGGTAGAGCACGTCGAAGCCCATACCCGCCACCCGGTCGATGGCATGCTCGACGTCGCGCAGCGTCCCGTGCCGCTCGCCGCCGAGCGATCGCGGGAAGAGCTCGTACCACGCGCTGAATCGAGCCAGCGGCCGGTCGGCCCAGACGGCGATCTCCGGCTCGGCGTCGGTGCAGTGCGGCCGCGGGTCGTGCCTGGCCATGAGCGCTGCCAGCACCGGATCGAGCGCCGCGGCGGCGGCCTCGTCGTCGGCTGCCCGCAGCCGGTCTCGCCAGCCGGCGAGCGCCGGTCTGGCCGCGGCGGGCGCGGCGGCGGCGGCCTCGTCGATCAGCCCGGCGCCCACCTCGAGCTCCACGCCGACGTCCTGGCCGGCCTCGAGCCGCCGCGCGAGCTGGTCGCGCCACGTTGCGAAGCGGTCGATCCAGGCCCGCACGGTGAAGGTGTGGCGGCCGAGGTCATCGACCGTGAACGCGCCGGCGAAGCGGTCGTTCCCGAGCGGCAGCATCCGCGACTCGCCGAACCTGCGCGCGCCGTCGCGGCGGTGGCGCACGACCGCGGCGACGACATCGTGTCCGTCGGCGAACACGTCGGCGGTCACCTCGACGACGTCGCCGGCGATCCGCTTCACGGCAAACCTGCCACCGTCGACCCGAGGCCGGAGGTTCTCGATCACGACCCTCCGTCGGCCGTCGATGTCCGCAATCACGCTGCCCGGGAGTTGGCTGGCGGCCGGCGCCATTGGGGTCGCACGCTAGTCGATCGGTGGGCCCGGTGGGCCGGTTGCGGCGGCAGCGGCCCGGGGCTCCGTCACCGCGGAGCCCCGGGCGGTTCCCCCTCCGGGGGCCTTGGATCAGCCGTGGTGGTGGTGCGCCACCTCACCCGTGATCGGATTCAGGATCACGGGCTGCGTGTGCGGGTGACCCCCGAAGTTGAACATCCCGTCGAGCGAGCCGGCGTCGGCGTCGAACGACTGGTTGCCCAGGCGGCCGAGATCCCAGTTGTCCTCCGCGAAGCGGATGATGGACGTCTGGTCGGTCAGCTGGCTGTCGACCGAGTTGCGCCGTGCCCACGGCGAGACGACGAGCAACGGCAGCCGCGGCCCGTATCCGCACCGGTCCTGATAGGCGCCCGGCTTGGCCGTGCCGCAATGCCCGGGGCCGGTCAGCGCGTCGGCGGCCGGGTCGTCGGACTGGCTCACGATCGGCGGCATGACGTGGTCATACCAGCCGTCCGAGTCGTCCCACGCGATCACGATCGCCGTCGAGCGCCAGCTCTTCAGCCGCTCGAGCCGGTTGATCGTGTTCACGAGGAAGTGCTGCTCGTCGAGCGGATCGGAGTTGTCGGCGTGCCCGTCCTGCGACGCCGCCGCCTTCAGGAAGCTGACCGCGGGCATGTTGCCGTGGTCGGCCGCCGTCCAGAAGTCGCTCAGGTCGTACTGGTGGTTGGCCTGGTCGGTGTGCCCGATCATTGCGATCGAGGTCGGCGGCAGGTGGTGCGGGTTCGCCGTCGAGCGGTAGTACTGGAACGGCTCGTGGTGCGGCTCGTAGTCGGTGATCAGGGCGCCGCCGACGTTCTGGTGCGCCGTGTCGCAGATCGCCTTGCCGTCCTTGCGTGACGACGGCTTGAAGCCGGCCTCGAACCAGCCCCACGTGAGACCGTGGTCGTTCAGGAGGTTGCCGATGTTGCGCCCGTGCATCGCCGCCGTGTCGCTGCCGGAGCAGTCGTCGAAGGCCGGGTCGGGGTCGCCGATGATCGTGCCGTTCGAGGTGTCGCCCGCCTGGTTGGCAGGCGTCGCGCCGTGCGTCTGGCCCGCGACCAGGTTGAGCGCGCCCGGCGTCGACGGGCCGTAGGTCGTCCCGAACGAGTTGTCCTCGAGCGAGTAGTGCTGGGCGTAGTTCCAGAGCGCCGTGACGGTGTTGCCGTCGTAGTAGCCCATGACGTCGGTGGTGCGGCACGGCCGGGTCGAGCCCATCGGGGCCGGCGTGTACGCATCTCCGTCGAACTGCACGAACATGTCCATCAGCCCGGCGTCCATCGACTGCTGCTCGGGCGTGTAGTCGTGGTTCTGGTCGCAGGTGATCGGCTCGGAGCGGTCGAAGCGGAACGGGTTGGCCTCGTTCGTGTTCGCCGTCAAGAGCTCGCTCGTGAGGCCGTTCACGCTCGGCGTGTCCGGTGCGGGCGTGAACTTGGGCTCGCCCGGCGGGTTCGTCGCATACGGATACGTGCCGAAGTAGTGGTCGAACGAGATGTTCTCGTCGAAGATGACCACCAGATGCTTGATCGGCGTCGCCGTGGCGTCACGCGCGCCACCTCCGCCGCTGGCCGTTGCCGATGCGGGGGCCGCCATGACCGCGACGGCGGCCGCACAGCCCAGCAGGAGTCTTCGAGCTCTCACCTTGCCTCCTTGTCCTTGGGAGTAAGGACGCGGCGCGCCCGGGGGAGCGCGCCGATCCGGTACCGCGGGACAAGTCTCGCCTGCTCGCAGCCGCCGTGGGTTACCGGTCGGAAAACCCTTCGTAAACGTGTGGTGAAGCCCGCTCGTGGTAGCGTGGCCGCCGATGCGGCTGTGCCTGATGATCGAGGGCCAGGAGAACGTCACCTGGCCCCAGTGGGTCGCCCTCGCCGAGGTGTGTGAGCGCACCGGCTTCGAGGGGCTCTTCCGCTCGGATCACTACATGGGCCTCGGCGCTGCCCCGGGCGGGTCGCTCGACGCGT
>DASXZF010000296.1:0-2257 GCA_036502065.1 Gaiellales bacterium | reverse complement strand
CCTCGGTCGCCACGAGGGCGATCACGATCGAGAGCAGGATCGCCGTCGCCGGGTTCGCGGTGAGTCGCTGCGCCGCCGCCGCGGGCGTGATCACGAGCGTCAGCACAAGCAGCACCCCGACCACCTGGATCGCCTCGGCGGTGGTGAGGGCGAGCAGCAGGAACGTCAGCACCGAGAGCGCCCGCACCGGCACGCCGCGGGCCTCCGCCACCTCGGGGTCGATGCTCGAGAAGAGCAGCGGCCGGTAGGCGGCGGCGATCCCCGCGAGGACGATCACGGCGACGCCGACGAGGCCGAGCAGCTGGCGCGTGCTGACGCCGACGATGCTCCCGAAGAGGAGGTTCGTGGCCTCGGTCGCGTAGCCCTGGTAAAGGCTCAGGAAGAGCACCCCGATACCCAGGCCGAAGGCGAGCACCGCCCCGATGGCGCTGTCGCGCTCGCGGCCGCGCAGCGACAGCAGCCCGAGCACGAGGCCGACCAGGAGCGAGCCGCCCATCATCCCGAACACCGGGTCGACCCCGAGCACGAGCGCGCCCGCCGCACCGGTGAAGCCGAGCTCGGAGATGGCGTGCACGGCGAAGCTCGCCCCGCGTGTGACGACGAACGTGCCGATCGCGCCGCTCACGATCGCAACGACGCCGCCGGCCAGAAGCGCCGTGTGGACGAAGTGCTGGGCGAGGAGCTGCGTGAACATCAGTGCCCACCCGGCCCGTGGTCGTGGTGGTGGACGCCCTCGTCGTCCGGCGTGCCGACGACCACGATCCGGCCGCGCACGCGCAGCACGTCGACCGGGGTGTCGTAGAGCCGCGACATCGTCTCGGTCGTCAGCACGTCGTCGGGCGTGCCGATCGCCCACCGGCCCGGCGCCAGGTAGAGCACGCGGTCGGCGACGCGCAGGATCGGGTTGACGTCGTGCGTCACGAACACGACGGGCGTTCCGGCGTCGCGGCGGCGGCGGTCGAGCAGATCGACCACCGTGCGCTGCGACTGCAGATCGAGCGAGAGCAGCGGCTCGTCCGCCAGAAG
The DNA here is from genome assembly GCA_036502065.1 of Gaiellales bacterium. GTDB lineage: Bacteria > Actinomycetota > Thermoleophilia > Gaiellales > JAICJC01 > JAICJC01. The sequence continues at coordinate 1,231 of DASXZF010000296.1, read as the reverse complement.
CAGCGAGGGGTCGGAGACGAGCGCCTGGGCGATGCGCAGGCGCTGCTGCTCGCCGCCTGAAAGCAGTCCCACCGGCAGCGCGCCGTATGAGGCGGCGCCGACGTCGGCAAGGGCCTGCCAAACGCGCGCGTCGGACCGTTTCGAGTGCAGCCCCAGGCCCCAGCGGTGACCGTCGAGGCCCAGCCGAACGAGGTCGCAGCCGCGCAGCGGGACGTCGCGATCGAACGCGCGCTGCTGCGGCACGCAGCCGACCCGGCCGCGGGCGCGGGCCGGCTCGCGGCCGGCGACGGTAACCGTCCCGGCGCTCGGCGCGAGCAGCCCGAGCAGCATGCGCACGAGCGAGGTCTTGCCGGTGCCGTTCGGGCCGAGCACGGCCATGAACTCGCCCTCGTGCAGATCGAACGTCAGATCTTCCCAGAGCGAGCGCGCCCCGAAGCGCAGCGAGACGCCCGAGACCGAGACGACGACCGGCGCCGCGCTCACCGGCGCAGCGCCCGCTCGAGCGCGCGCGCCTGCGCGAGCTGCCACGCCTGGAACGTCTCGGCGGGCGGCATCGTCTCGCTGACGCCGATGACCGGGATCCCTGCGGCCTGCGCCGCCGACCGGATCCGGGTCGTGATCGGCGAGACCGTCTGGCTGTTGTAGAGCAGCACCCGCACCCGGCGCTGCTCGAGCAGCGCCGTCATCGCGGCCACGGCCTCGGGCGAGGGCTCGCTGCCATCCTCGATCGCGCGCGAGAACCCCACGGGCGTCAGGTTGTGTAGGCCGGCCGCGGCGAGCAGGTACCCCGGCACCGGCTCGGTGTAGGCGACCGGGTCGCCGCCGTCGCCGCTCCGGATCGCCGCAACCACCCGGCGCAGCGGGCGCAGGCTGCGATCGAACCGCTCGAGGCCGCGGCGGTAGGCGCCCCGGTGGGCGGGATCGGCCCGGCCGAGGCCCCCGGCGATCGCGCCCGCGATGCGGCCGAGCGCCGGCACGTCGTACCACAGGTGCGGGTTTGCGTCCGTGCCGTGCACGCCGAGCATGGCGCCGATGGTGACGACGATCCGGTGCTCGCTCGGCGCCGCCGCCTCGAGCTTGCCCATGAAGCTGTCGTAGCCGACGCCGTTTTGGATCACGAGCGCGGCCTGGGCGACCGCAAGGCCATTGCGGGTGCCCGGCTCGAACAGGTGCGGATCGGCGTCGGGGTCGGTCAGCACCGATGTGACCGTCACGTGGTCGCCGCCGATCT
>DASXZF010000295.1:0-4761 GCA_036502065.1 Gaiellales bacterium | reverse complement strand
GTCGCGATGCAGCCGGCGCAGGCTGCGCACGACGAGCCGCGCCGACGCCCAGGCGGCGGCGTCGCGGGTGCGCGCGAGCGACAGGGGGTCGGTGCGCACCGCCGCCCGGACCAGGGGGTGCGCGGCGCCGTTTTCGAGCGTCGCCACGCAGACCTCGGCCGTGCCCCCGGCGGCGGCGAGCTCCCAGAAGCGGCTCGCGGTGCTCCCGGCCGCGCCGTCGTCCATCGGCACGATCGTCCACACGCCTTGGCGCGGAGGCGGGCCGTCCCAGGACGTGCGGCCGGCCGCGACGAACGAGACGACCACATCGAGCTGCGCGACCGCGGCCCGGCGCTCGGCGAGTGGCCCGAGGGGGGCGGACCGCAGGGCGGCCGGCTCGCCGAAGACGCGCGCGTCGAGCCATCCGTAGGCGCGATAGGCGGCTCGCCGCGCCGCGGGGGCGGCCTGCCCGGCCGCTGGACATTGCGCGACCACGACCGCTGCGAGCTCGCACTCAGGCATGCCGTCGATCGCGGCCACCGCCCAGCGCACCCACTCGGGCACCACCACGCCCTCGACGAGCACGCCGATCCGAAGCCGCCTATCCACGCCGGGATCCGAGCAGCCGGTCGTAACCCGCGACGAGCCGGGGCCCGCCCGCGCGCTCCCAGCTGATCCGCTCGTCGAAGCGCCGCCGGGCCGCGTCGCCCAGGACGCGTCTCCGGCCGGGGTCGTCGAGCAGGCTCGTGATGGCCGCAGCGAGACCGAGCGCCGTCATGTCGGGCGCGTAGCGGATCGTGTCGCCGGCCAGCGCCTCGGTCTGGGGCAGCCGGTGGGCGACCACGGCCGCCCCGGCCGACATGTACTCGACGATCTTCACGAAGGTCGCCAGGCGGTTGAAGGCCGAGTCGATCTCGGGCGCGACGCACACGTCGGCCGTGCGCACGAGCGCGGCGATGCGGTCGCGATCCTGCACGAACCCGAGGAACACGAACGAGGCGTCCACGCCGCGGTCGCGCGCCCGCCGCCTGACCGGCGCGAGCGCCGACCCCGCGCCGGCGACCACGACCCGCACCGAGGCCGGGCCGGGCAGGGCGGCGACGGCGTCGACGAGGTGGTCGACGTTGTCCTGCTCGCTGATCGCCCCGACGTAGGCCAGCAGGTGGTCGGCGCCGGCGCGCAGCGCCGGGTCGGGCGGCACGGCGGGCAGCGACCAACCGTTCGGCACGACCTCGCAGTCGCCCCGCAGGAGCCCCTCGCGCATCGCCCGGGCGCGGTATTCGGCGTTCGCGAACACCACGAGCCCGGCCGCGGCGAAGCTGCGCCGCTCGATCGTGTGCGCGGCCGCCATCAGCGGCGCGGTGAGCGCCGTGCCCGGGAACTTCTCGGCCAGGAGCACCGGCGCCGCGTCGTGCTGATCGAACACGAACCGCGGCCGCGACCGCCGCAGGAGGCGCCCGGCCGCGAACAGGTTGTCGGGCGGGTTTCCGGCGTGCACGGCGGCCACCGGAGCGCGCCGCTGCGCCCTTCGAAGCGCGACCAGCGCACGGCCCATCGCCTGCCCCTGCTCCCGCACCTGCCCGGCGACCCCCAGACCCTCGCGAGGCTGTTCGTAGAGCTCGAGCCGGACGCCCGGCGCCGTGATCGCGCGCACGAGGTCGGGCGCGTGCGAGCCGCCGACGAGGGTCACGTCATAGCCGGCGGCGGCCAGCGTCTCGGCCTCGCGGCGCGGGCGCAGGTCGAGCTCGAGCGGCGCGTTCTGGTTCACGATCACGACATGGGGCGAGCGCACGCCTCACCGCCCGCCCGGCGCCAGCGCGGCGGATCGTGGCCGGGCCGCCAGCCCGGCGAGGAGATCGGCGTACCCCCGGATCATCGCCTCGGTCGAGTAGCGCTCCCGCTGGCGCTCGCGCCCGGCCCGCCCCATGGCCGCTGCACGCCCGGGGTCGCGTGCCAGCCGGACGAGCGCAGCCGCGACCTCGGACGGCTCGTCGGCCGAGGTGATGATCCCGGTCACCCCGTCGCGCACCACCTCCGCGACGCCGCCCACGCGGGTCGCGATGACGGGCCGGGCGACCGACATGGCCTCGAGCAGCGACATGGGCAGCGCCTCGACCGCGCTCGTGAGACAGACGACGTCGGCCGCGTGCATGACATCCACGACGTCCGCGCGGTAGCCAAGCATCCGCACGACACCGCCCGAGCGATCGGCGGCACGCCCCACGGCGCCGGCGTCGGGGCCGTCGCCGACGACGATGCCGCGCACCGAGGGCTCGGCGGCATGCGCGGCGGCCACCTGCTCGACGAACGCGTGCCCCCGCTTCTCGGGCCGAAGCGCCGCCGCAAGCACCGCCACGAACGCGCCGGACGGCACGCCGAGCCGTGCGCGCAGGGCGGCCCGGTCGGACACCGGCGGGTCGGCTGCGACACCGCTTGGGATGACGCGGATCGCCTCGCGGCGGTATCCGTCGCGGACGAGGTGCGCGATCTGGCTGGCCGAGACGGCGACGACCGCCGTCGCCCGCGGGCGCATCGGGCCGAGCAGGAGCTCCTGATGGCGGCGGTACGCGCGCATGCCAAGCGGATCGGGGCCGAGGTGCTCGGTGACGACGTGCGCGGCGCGGCGACGGCGGGCCAGCACCCGACCGACGAGGTGCGCGCTCACGCCGCGCGTGACGACCACGGACGCCCCGGGCCCGGCGAGCCGCGCCGCCCGCGCGAGCCCGGCCGGATCTGCGCGGTTGCGCAGCCCGGCGCAGGCGATCGGGATCCCGCGATCGGCCAGCTCCTCGTAGTACGGCCCGTGGCCGTCGAGCGTCACGACGTGCACGTCGAGCCCGCACTCGGCCAGCCCGGGCACGAGCGCCGCCCACTGCCGCTCGGCTCCGCCCGCCTCGAGATTCGGGCACACGAAGACGACCCGCGATGCGCGTTCCCGGGCGATCACGCCCGGCGCCTCGCCGGCAGCTCCCGGTAGACGCCGAGCACGCGCTCGGCCACCGGCGCGCGGCCGTAGCGCTGCACAGACTCGCGCAGCCGCGGGTCGCGGCCGGCGGCGAGGGCGCGCCCGACTGCCGCCGCCAGCCGGACCGGCTCGCGCGGCGCGATGGCACACCCCGGCAGGCCGTCGAGCACCGCCGGGACGTCGCCGACGGCGACCGACACCACGGGCGTCCCGCACGCGAGCGCCTCCTTCACCACGACGGGCGCGCCCTCCCAGAGCGAGGTCAGAACGACGGCGTCGGCCGTTGCCATCGCCCGGGCGACATCGGGCCGAGACAGGCCGTCGAGGCTGGCCGCGAACACGTCCGGCACGGTGCGGCGCAGCCGCTCGATCGTCGCATCGAACACGTCGGGGCGCTTGTTGGCCGCCTTCGAGCCGTCTCCGCGGGCGGCCGGGAAGAGCACGCATGCAACCTCGGCCGGCCAGCTCAGCTCCCGCCGCGCCAGGGCGCGGTCGCGCGGCCGGAACAGGTCGAGGTCGACCGCGCACGGGATCACCGGCGCGTCGCGGACGCCCAGATTCCGGGCCACCACCGCAGCGACGGCGATCGGCTGCGTGCGCCGCGCGACGACCTTTGACATCTTCCGCTGCCACGGCACCCACGCGTCGCTGCCGTGGAAGGTCGTGACGACGGGCGTGCCCAGCTGCAGGGCCGCGACGGCGCCGCAAAGCCCGTAGTGCGCGTGGACGAGGTCGAACTCACCGTGGCGCAGCCGCCGCCGCAGCCACCCCGCCGCCGCGACGTACCGGCGAGTGTGGGCGCGCGCATCGAACGCGAGCACCGAGATGTCGACGCCCAGCGCGCGCAGATCCGAGACCTGGTCGCGCACGAAGCAGCCGAAGTGCGGCTCGGCGGCGGTCGGGTACATGTTGGTCAGCACGAGCACGCGCAGCCCGCCGCCCGTACGCGCAGGCGCCATGGTCACCGCCGCCAACCGCTACGGCTCCACGAGGCCGGGATCACCCGACCGCTCGAGCGACCGCTCGGCCGCCTCGATCATCTGCACGACCTCGAGGCCGAGCCGCGCGGACGACCGCGGAGCGATGCCCGACCGGATCGCGCGGCAGAAGTCCTGCATCTGCAGCCCGATCGGCTCGCCGACGTCGAGGCGCGGCGAGACGATGTCGCCGGCGCGGTAGTTCAGGTACTCGCCGAACGACTCGGGGTTGCGCGGAACGACGCTCGAGTCGTAGATCCGCACCGGCTCGTTGCTGCAGTCGTCGTAGACGACCATCTTCTCGGAGCCGACGATCGTCGTTCGGCGCAGCTTGCTGGGGGCGAGCCACGCCAGCTCGATGTGGGCGATCGCCCCCGACGCGAACTCGCAGTTGATGAACGCGACGTCCTCCTGCTCGGCGACGATGCAGGCCCGGCCGAGCCCGACCATCCGCCGGGGCAGCTCGTCCAGCCAGTAGAGCAGGATCGAGAAATCGTGCGGGGCGAGGTCCCAGAGGACGCTCACGTCGGACTGGTGGATGCCGAGGTTCACGCGCGACATCGAGACGAAGTAGATGCTGCCGAGCTCGCCCGACCGGATCAGGTCGCGGATCCGGTTCACGGCCGGGCTGTAGAGGAACGTGTGCCCGGGCATGAGCACGAGGCCGCGCTCCTCGGCGGTGCCGATCAGCTCACGGGCCTGCGCCGACGACGAGGCGAGCGGCTTCTCGACGAACACGTGCTTGCCGGCCCGAAGCGCGCGCATCGCGAGCTCGTGGTGCGTCGAGACCGGCGTCACGACGGCGACCGCGTCCAGGTCGGGGTCGGCCAGCATCTCGTC
>DASXZF010000294.1:0-27697 GCA_036502065.1 Gaiellales bacterium | reverse complement strand
TCCGCGGTCACCGGCCGAAACGTCGAGCGCCTGCTCGACGCCGTCGAGGAGATCTTCGTGCGCTACACGTCGCGGATCTCGACCGGCGTGCTGAACCGGGCGATGGCCGAGATCACCGCCATGCGCGAGCCGCCCCGCCAGGGCCGGCGGCGCCTGAACATGCTCTACGCGACCCAGTACCAGACGCGGCCGCCGCGCTTCCGCATCGTCACCAACGACCGCAGCCTGGTGACCCGCGACTACGGCTACTTCGTCGAGAACCAGCTGCGCAAGCGGCTGTCGCTCGAAGGCGTCCCCGTCGTGGTCGATTTCACGACCCGGTCGTGATCGCACGGGTGCACCCGCTGGTCACCGCCCGCGCGGTCGACCGCGCGTTCGACTACGCCGCCGGGCCGGAGGTGGAGCGCGGATCGCTCGTGGAGGTCGAGCTCGGCTCCCGCACCGTGCGCGGCATCGTCACCGAGGTGCGCGAGGGGGAGGAGGACGGCCTGAAGGCCGTGCTCGGCGTCCTCGGCGCGGTGCCCGAGCGGCTGCTCGCCCTGGCCGAGTGGATCGCCGCCGCCTACGCCTCGACGCTCTCGCGCGCCGTCACGCTGGTCATCCCGCCGCCCGCGGGCGTCCGGGCGCCGGAGCCGTGGGTGCGGCTCGTGACGATGGAGGGCGCGACGCGCCGCCAGTCCGAGCTGCTTGGCCATGTGGGCCTTGCGCCGCTGCCGCTGTCCGAGCTCGTGGCCGCGGCGGGGACGACGCGCGCGACGGTGCAGCGGATGGCCGCCGCCGGCCTGATCGCGCTCGACCCCGCCCCGCGGGCGACCGGGGACGACGTGCATGTCACGCTCACCGAGGCCCAGGAGACGGCCGTGGCCGCCGTCGCCGAGGCGCTCTCGGCGGGCGGGGGAGACGTGCTCGTGCACGGCGTCACCGGCTCGGGCAAGACCGAGGTCTACCTGCGGGCGATCGACGCGGCGCTCGCCGCCGGCCGCGGCGCGATCGTGCTCGTGCCCGAGATCGCGCTCACTCCCCAGACCGCGGCCCGCTTCGTCGCCCGCTTCGGCCACACCGTGGCCGTGCTGCACAGCGGCATCTCGCCCGCCCGCCGCGGCGCCGAGCACGCCCGCATCGCCGCCGGCGAGGCCCGCGTCGTCGTCGGCGCCCGTTCGGCCGTGTTCGCGGCGGTGCCCGACCTCGGCGTGATCGTGATCGACGAGGAGCACGACGCCTCCTACAAGCACGAGGCCGACCCGCGCTACGACGCCCGCCGGGTGGCGGCCAAGCGCGGCCGGCTCGAGCGCGCCGTCGTCGTCTACGGCAGCGCGACGCCGCGGCCGGAGTCGTGGTTCGGCATCCGGCTGCACGTGCAGCTGCCACAGCGGGTGGGCGGGCCGCTCCCGGCGGTGGACATCGTCGACCTGCGCGCCGACGGCGGCTATCCGCTGACCCGGCCGCTGCTCGACGCCCTGGCCGCGATCGACGACCGCGGCGGACGCGCGATCCTGCTCCAGAACCGGCGCGGCGCCGCCGCTGCGATCCACTGCCGCACCTGCGGGCGGACGTGGCGCTGCACCCGCTGCGACGTGGCGCTCGTGCTCCACGGCCGCAGCCTCGTCTGCCACCACTGCGGCGCCTCCGAGGCGCTGCCGCGGGCGTGCTCGACCTGCGGCTCGGTCGACCTGGCGCACATCGGCGCCGGGACGACGCGGGTCGAGGACGAGCTGCGCACGCGCTTTGCCCGCGTCGAGGTGATGCGGCTCGACGCCGACGTGGCGGCGCGCGCCGGCGAGCCCGAGGCGACCCTGCGCCGGTTCCGGCGCTCACCCGCCGCGATCCTGGTCGGCACGCAGCTCGTCGCCAAGGGCCACGACATGCCCGGCGTCGCGCTCGCCGCCGTGCTCGACGCCGACCTCGCGCTCGCGATCCCCGACTTCCGCGCCGAGGAGCGCACCTTCAGCCTGCTCACCCAGCTCGCGGGGCGGCCGGGCCGCCCCGGCGATCCGCGCGGGCGCGTGCTGATCCAGACCTGGAGCCCCGAGCTGCGCCCGATCGTGCTGGCGGCCCGGCACGCGGTGGCGGAGTTCGTCGAGGGCGAGCTCGAGCGCCGTCGCGAGCTCGCCTATCCGCCGTTTCGGCGGCTGCTGCGGGTGCTCGCGACCGCCGAGTCGGCCGACGTCGCCCGCGACGTCGCCGCCACGATCGCGTCGGCTGCGGCGCCCGTGCTGGCGGGCGACATCGTGCTCGGCCCGGCCCCGCTCCAGCGCCTGCGTGACCGCAACCGCAGCCACGTGCTGATCAAGACCGGCTCGGCCGGCCGCGCCGCCGGCATCCTGCGCGGCCTGCTGCGCGATCTCGCCGCCGACCTGCGCAAGGCCGGCGCGACGGCCGTCGTCGACGTCGATCCGCAGTCCTTCGGGTAGGCTGGCCGCATGACCAGAGCACTTGTGATCGTCGACATCCAGAACGACTACTTCCCCGGCGGAAGGAACCCGCTCGACGGCCCCGAGCACGCCGCCGCCCATGCGCGCGAGCTGCTCGATGCCTTTCGCGCGTCCGGTGAGCCCGTGGTGCACATCCAGCACGTGTGGGATGCGCCCGACGCGGCCTACATGGCCCCGGGCACGCCCGGCGTCGAGATCCACGAGTCGGTGCGCCCCGCCGACGGCGAGCCCGTGTTCCAGAAGGCCAACCCGAACAGCTTCCTCGAGACGCCGCTCGAGGCGCATCTGCGCGACGCCGGCGTCGACTCGCTGGTCGTGTGCGGCATGATGACGTCGATGTGCGTCGACGCCACCGTCCGCGCGGCGGCCGACCTCGGCTTCGAGACGACGGTGGTGCACGATGCGTGCGCCACCATGCCGCTCGAGTTCGGCGGCCGCACGGTGGAGGCGGCAGACGTGCACGCCGCGTTCATCGCCGCCCTGGGCGACGGCTACGCCGCGGTCGTCTCGGCAGGTGAGATCGCCGCCGCAGCGCCTCGGTAGGATTCGGGCATGGCAGAAGCAGAGACCGACACCGAGTTCGCGAGCGAGCCCGAGGGCGAGGCCGAGCCGGAGCTCTCGGCCGAGGAGGAGGCCGCGCTCGAGCGCGACCGCGAGCGCGAGCGGCGCGCCCATCACGCGATGGCGATGCGGCTCGTGCGCCAGTACCCGGATCCGGCGCTGCGCGTGCCGGCCACGGCGATCGCCGACGTGGACGACGACGTCCGCAGCCTGGTCGAGCGGATGGCCGACATCATGCGCCGCTCGCACGGCGTGGGCCTGGCCGCCCCCCAGATCGGCGTGCTGCGCCGCGTCTTCGTGTATCGCACCGGCGCCGGCGAGCCCGTGCGGGTGCTGATCAACCCCGAGCTCGGCGAGACGTCCGACGAGGTCGAGAGCGACACCGAGGGCTGCCTCTCGCTGCTCGGCGGCGAGGTGACCGTGTCGGTCGAGCGCCACACGCGCATCGTCGCCCGGGGTCTCGACGAGTCCGGCGCGCCCGTGCAGGTCGAGGCCGAGGGGCTCGAGGCCCGCGTGATCCAGCACGAGCTCGACCATCTCGACGGCGTGCTGATCATCGACCGGGCGCCGAAGGAGGATCGCCGCGCGGCCCTCAAGGAGCTGCGCCTGAAGGCGTGAGGATCGCCTTCTTCGGGACGTCGGCCTTCGCGGCCGGCGCGCTCGAGCGGCTCGTCGGGCAGCACGGAATCGACGTGGCCGTGGTCGTCTCGCAACCCGACCGACCCGCGGGGCGCGGCCGCCGCACCGCGCCGCCGCCGGTCGCCGCCGCCGCGGCCGCGCTCGGGCTGCCGCTGCTGCAGGACGAGTGGGCGAGCTCCGATCCGCCCGCGGTCGACGCCGGGGCGGTCGTCGCGTTCGGCCAGATCCTGAAGCCGCCGCTGCTCGGGGCCTATCCGCTCTTCAACCTGCACCCCTCGCTGCTTCCGCGCTGGCGCGGCGCGGCGCCGATCGAGCGGGCGATCATGGCCGGCGACACCGAGACCGCCGCGGCGGTGATCGCCCTCGTCGCCGAGCTCGATGCCGGCCCCTTGCACGGCCTCGAGCGGTTCCCGATCGGGCCGGACGACGATGCCGGCACGGTCGCCGAGCGCGCGCTCGACCTGGGCGTGCCGTTGCTCGCCGAGGCGCTCCGCGGTCGAACGAGCGGGCGAGAGCAGGTGGGGGACACGACCTATGCCGCCCGCCTCGGCCCGGAGGAGCGCCAGATCGACTGGAGCGAGCCGGCCGCGCGGATCGCCGACCAGGTGCGCGCGCTCTCGCCCCACATCGGCGCCCGCGCCGTCCTCGGCGATCGGCCCGTGATCGTCTGGCGGGTGCGCGCGGTCGCGGGCGAGAGGCTGCCCGCCGCGACGATCACCGCCACCGACCGAGGGCTCCGGATCGCGTGCGGGAACGGGGCCGTCGACGTGCTCGAGCTGCAGCCCGCGGGCAAGCGGCGGATGGCTGTCGCCGAGTTCGTGCGCGGGTTGCGCGCGCCGCCGGAGCGGGCGTCGTGAGCGCGCGCCGGGTCGCCTACGAGGTCGTGCGGCGGACGTTCGAGGAGGACGCCTACGCCGACCGCATCTTCCCGGCCGAGGCCGAGCGCGCGGGCCTCGACGAGCGCGACCGGCGCCTGGCGATGCGGCTCGCATACGGCTCGGTGCAGCGCGTGCGCACGCTCGATCACGCGATGGAGGTGCTGGCGAAGCGTTCGCCGGACGACCTTCAGCCGACCCTGCGCGCGGCGCTTCGCGTCGGCGCGTATCAGCTGCTCTTCGCGGCGGCCATCCCCGTCCACGCGGCCGTGAACGAGACCGTGGACATGGCCAAGGCTGTGGCGGGGCGGCACACGGCCGGGCTCGCAAACGCGGTCATGCGCCGCGTCGCCGAGGCCGGCCCGGAGTGGGTGGAATCGCTCCCCCCGGCGCTGCGCCACTCCTATCCCGACTGGATCGCCGAGGAGTGGACGGCGATGCTCGGTGCCGGCGGCGCCGAGGCGCTGATGGCGGCCCAGAACGAGCCGCCCGAGCTGTGCGTGCGCGTGAACACGCTGCGAACGACGCCGGCAGCGCTCGGCCTGCCCGGCCACGGCGACCCCGCGCTGCCCGAGGCGCTCGTGCTCGACGGCCCGTTCGACGTCGCCGCGAGCGACGAGCTGCGCGAGGGCGCGATCTGGCCGCAGTCGCGCGGCTCGATGCTGGCCGCCCGGCTGCTCGCCCCGGAGCCGGGCATGCGCGTGCTCGACCTGTGCTCTGCGCCCGGCGGCAAAGCCGGGCAGATGGCGGCGATGATGGCCGACCGGGGCGAGCTCGTCTGCGTCGAGCGCCATCCCGGTCGCGCGGAGGCGCTCGGGCGGATGCTCGCGAGCCAGGGCGTGACCTGCGCGCAGGTGGTCGTGGCCGACGCACTCGAGTTCGCGGGCGACGGCTTTGACCGCATCCTGCTCGACCCGCCGTGCTCGGGCCTGGGCGTGCTCGCGGGCCGGCCCGACGCGCGCTGGCGGCGGACGCTCGCCGACGCTCAGGAGGTGGCGGAGCTCCAGGCGCGTCTGCTCGCCCGCGCCCGCGACCGCCTTGCCGGCGGCGGCCGGCTGGTCTACTCGGTCTGCACGATCCGCCGCGCCGAGAGCGAGGGCGTCGTCCCCGGCGGGCGCCAAACCCTGCCCCACCGTGACGGCACCGACGGCTTCTACGTCGCCGAGGCAGGATGAGCGCGGCGTCAACTACAGTGGCGCCGATGCGCTCCTGGCCTCGAGATGTGCAGGTGGCACCCTCGATCCTGTCGTCGGACTTCGGCCGCGTGCGCGAGCAGGTGACCGAGGTCATGCAGGCGGGTGCGCGCGTGATCCACGTCGACGTGATGGACGGGCACTTCGTGCCGGTGATCACGTTTGGCCCGAAGATGCTCGCCGACGTGGCCGAGGTGATCCACGAGCACGACGGCTTCGCCGACGTCCACCTGATGATCGAGCAGCCCGAGCGGCACCTGGCCCAGTTCGCCGAGGCGGGCGCCGACAGCATCACCGTGCACGTCGAGACCTGCCCGCACCTGCACTACACCCTGCAGATGATCCACGGGCTGGGCTGCCGGGCCGGCGTCACCCTGAATCCGGGTACGCCCGTCGCCGCGATCTCCGAGGCGGCCCGCTATGCCGACGTGCTCCTGTGCATGAGCGTGAACCCGGGCTGGGGCGGGCAGCAGTTCATCCCGGCGACGCTCGAGCGCCTTCCGCAGATGCGTGAGCTCGCCTCGGCACGCGACGGCGTCGCCGTCGAGGTCGACGGCGGCATCCACGCGGCGACGATCGCCGACGCCCATCGCGCGGGCGCGAACATCCTGGTCGCCGGGTCGGCGATCTTCGGCGCGGCCAGCCCGGCCGACGCCTATCGCGACCTGGCCGACCGGGTCGCAGCGACGCCCGCGCGGTCGTGATCGACGCGGCCGACCGCGCCTGGCTCGAGCGCTGCTCCGAGCTGGCCGAGCGCGGCCGGCGCACCGCCGCTCCCAATCCGGTCGTCGGGGCCGTCGTCGTCCGCGACGGCGTCGTGCTCGGCGAGGGCTGGCACGAGCGTCCCGGGGGCGACCACGCCGAGGTGGCCGCGCTGCGCGCCGCCGGCGAGTCACGTGGAGCGACGGTCTACGTGAACCTCGAGCCGTGCAGCCACCACGGCCGCACGCCGCCGTGCGCCGACGCGCTGATCGCCGCGGGCGCCGTCCGGGTGGTGATCGCGATGATCGACCCGACCGACAAGGTGAACGGCGCCGGCGTCACCCGCCTGCGCGCGGCCGGCATCGAGGTGGACATCGCCGGCGGCGAGGTCGAGCGGGCCGCGCGCCGCCAGAACGCGTGGTGGCTGCGCCTCGCGCTGGGCGGCCGCCCGCACGTGACCTACAAGGCTGCGATCAGCGCCGACGGCCGGATCGCCTCGCCGACGGGTCCGCGCTGGATCTCCTCGCCGACGAGCCGCGCACACGTGCACGAGCTGCGCGCCGCGATGGGCGCCGTGGCGGTCGGCATCGGGACGGTGCTCGCCGACGATCCGCTGCTGACCGCGCGCGACGTCGACCCACCCACCGAGCGCCAGCCCCTGCGCGTGGTGTTCGATCGCGAGGCGCGGCTCCCGACCACATCGCTCCTCGCGACCAGCGCGAGCCCCGCCGCGCCGGTGCTTGTCGTGTGCGCGCCGGGAGCGGCGCCCGTGCCTGCGCCCGCCGTCGAGACGCTGGCCGTGGCCGGCCTGGAAGCGGCCCTCGGCGAGCTCGGGACGCGGCGGATCTCGGCGCTCCTGCTCGAGGGTGGCGCGACGCTCGCAACAGCGTTCCTCGACGCCGGGCTGATCGACCGCCTGATGGTCTTCCAGGCGCCGATCGAGCTCGGCGAGGGCCCCGGCCTTTTTACCCGCACCGTCGAGCTGCCCGCGCCGGCGAGCGTCGCCGCGTCGGGGGTGGATATCCTCACGGTGACCGAGCTCCAGGAGGCCTGACCGCATGTTCACCGGCATCGTCACCGAGATGGGCGCCGTCGAGGCGATCACGGCGACCGCCGCCGGCGCGCGGGTTCGCATCACGGCTCCGGCGACCGCCGCCGACTGCCGGATCGGCGATTCGGTGTCGATCGGCGGCTGCTGCCTGACGGTCGTCGGCATCGACGGCGACGCGCTCGACTTCGAGGCGGTCGCCGAGACGCTGCGCCGAACGACGGTCGGCCGGCTCGCGGCCGGTGACGCCGTCAACGTCGAGCCGGCGATGCGCATGGGCGACCGGCTCGGCGGCCACTGGGTGCAGGGGCACGTGGACGGCGTGGGCACCGTGACCGCGATCGCGCCGGACGGCGACGGCGTTCGCGTCACGTTCTCGGCCCCGGCCGACGTGCTCCGCTACACGATCGAGAAGGGGTCGATCTGCGTCGCCGGCGTGAGCCTCACCGTCACGGCCTGCGACGAGCAGACGTTCAGTGTCGCGCTGATCCCGCACACCCGCGCGGTCACCACCCTCGGCCGGCTCGCGCCCGGCGCTGCGGTCAACCTCGAGGCCGACCTGCTTGGCAAGTACGTCGAGAAGCTTGTCGGCTCGACGGCGCTGATACCATCGAAGCAGCCGTCATGACCATCGGATCCGAATATCTGCAGGCATATCCCGACATCGACGCCTCCACGTTCGCAACGGTCGAGGAGGCGATCGCCGACATCAAGGCGGGCCGGATGGTCGTCGTCGTGGACTCGCCCGACCGCGAGAACGAGGGCGATCTGGTCATCGCCGCCGACCACGTCACGCCGGACGCGATCAACTTCATGGCCACGCACGCGCGCGGCCTGATCTGCCTCGCGCTCGAGGAGAGCCGCTGCGACGAGCTCGGTCTGCACCCGATGACGGCGCACAACGAGACGCCGCTCGGCACCGCGTTCACCGTGTCCGTCGAGGCCCGAAACGGCGTCTCGACCGGCATCTCGGCCGCCGACCGCGCCCACACGATCAAGGTCGCGATCGACCCGGCGTCGAGGCCGGGCGACCTCGTGCAGCCCGGACATGTGTTCCCGCTGCGGGCGCGCCAGTACGGCGTGCTCGCGCGGATGGGGCAGACCGAGGCGTCGGTCGACCTTGCCCGCCTCGCCGGCCTCACGCCGGCCGGCGTGATCTGCGAGGTGATGAACGACGACGGCACGATGGCACGTGTGCCCGACCTGGCCGCCTACTGCGCCCGGCACGGCCTGAAGATGATCACCGTGTCCGACCTCGTCGCCCACCGGCGCCGGACGGAGCGGCTCGTCGAGCGGATCGCGATCGCCGACCTGCCCACCAAGTACGGCGCGTTCGCCGCCTACGGCTACCGGTCGGTGATCGACGGCCAGCAGCACGTCGCCCTCGTCTGCGGTGAGGTGTCGGGCAAGCAGGACGTGCTCGTGCGGGTGCACTCGGAGTGCCTGACCGGCGACGTCTTCGGATCGTTCCGGTGCGACTGCGGCGAGCAGCTCGAGCGGGCGCTCTCGCAGATCGCCCAGGCGGGCGCGGGGGTGCTGCTCTACCTGGCGCAGGAGGGACGCGGCATCGGCCTCCTGAACAAGCTCCGCGCCTACGAGCTGCAGGAGCAGGGCTACGACACGGTCGACGCCAACCTGCATCTGGGCTTCCCGAGCGACTCGCGCGACTACAGCGTCGGCTATCAGATCCTGGCCGATCTGGGCCTGACGTCGATCCGCGTCCTCACGAACAACCCGCGCAAGCTCGAGGGGCTGGAAGGATACGGGCTCACCGTCACCGAACATCTCCCCATCGAGGCCGAGCCGAACACGTTCAACGCCGACTATCTGCGCACGAAGCGAGAGCGGATGGGGCACATCCTGCACCATCAGGGGCTGCGGCTCGAAGCCGACGACGAGGCTGACCGGACTTGAGCGACCAGGGGCGCGGCACGCTGACCCTGCCGGACGGGTGCCACACGATCACCGCTCCGCCGATGGCCGACCTGGCCGTCGCCGTGGTCGCCTCGCGCTACAACGCCGGCGTCGTCCAGAACATGCTCGACGGCGCCGTCGAGCGCCTGGTCGAGCACGGCATCACCCGTGACCGGATCACGGTCGTTCTGGTGCCGGGCGCGTGGGAGCTTCCGCTCGCCTGCCGGCGGCTGGCCGAGGCCGGCGGCCACCAGGCCGTCGTCGCGCTCGGCTGCGTCGTCCGCGGCAGCACGCCGCACTTCGAGTACGTGTGCAGCGAGGCCTCGCGCGGCGTCATCCAGGCGTCGCTCGACACCGGTCTGCCGGTCAGCTTCGGCCTGCTCACGACCGACACCCTCGAGCAGGCGGAGGAGCGGGCCGGCGGCAAGTACGGCAACAAGGGCGCGGAGGCGGCCGACGCGGCCGTCGAGATGGCCCAGCTGATGCGCGCGCTCCCGCGCGGCCGTCGTATGTGAGCGGCCGGCGCCTGCTGGTCACCGGCGGGTCGGGGTATCTGGGTGGCGAGGTCGTGCGCCGAGCGGGTGCGGCGGACTGGGACGCGGTGGGCACGTGCCACACCGCGCCGGGACAGGTGCATCTCGACGTGCGCGATCGTGCCGCGGTCGAGGCGGTGTTCGCGCAGGTGCGGCCGGGCTGGGTGATCCATACGGCCTACCTCCAGGACGGGCCCGACGCCTGGGCGACGAACCTCGACGGCTCGGCCAACGTCGCGGTATGCGCAGCGGCGGCCGGCGCGCGGCTCGTCCACGTCTCGACCGATCTCGTCTTCGACGGCCGCGCCGGGCCGTATCGAGAGGACGACTCGGTCGACCCGGTGCTCGACTACGGCCGTTCCAAGGCCGCGGCCGAAGTGGCCGTCGCCGGTGCCGATCCACGCGCGCTGATCGTGCGGACGTCGCTGATCTACGGGGGCGAGACGCCCTCGGGCCACGAGCGCCGCATCCTGGCCGTCGCCGACGGCGAGGCCGACCTGGCGTTCTTCACCGATGAGCTGCGGTGTCCGGTGCGGGCCGGCGACCTGGCCGGTGCGCTCCTGCGGCTCGCCGAGACGGACGCTGCCGGGCCACTGCATCTCGCAGGCGCCGATGGCGTCAGCCGCTACGAGTTCGCGTGCCTCGTCGCCGCGGCCAACGGCCGCCCGACCGGGCACTTGAAGACGGCGCTGAGCGCCGAGATCGCCTCGGATCGCCCGCGCGACTGCCGCCTGGACTGCTCACGCGCCACGACGATCCTCGGCGGCCCGCTGCCGGGCGTGCGCGAGATGCTCGGGCCCTGAGGGTGGGGACTGTCCCCGCTTCTCCGGGCTACGGGCCGAGCCGTTCCACCACCCACGCGTCGTTCTCGCGCCGGTAGCGGAAGCGGTCGTGCAGGCGGTCGTCGCCGTGCTGCCAGAACTCGTACCTGGACGCCTCCAGGCGCAGGCCGCCCCATTCGTCCGGACGGGGCACCTTGCCCTCCGGGTAGCGAGCGCCGAGCGCCCTGACGGCGTCCTCGAGCACGGAGCGGCTCGCGACCACACGGCTCTGCGGTGATGCGGCCGCGCTCATCCGGCTCCCGGTCGGCCGTGTCTTGAAGTAGGCGTCCGACTCGGCGGCGTCGACGCGGACGACGACCCCCTCGATCCGCACCTGGCGGCCGAGCGGGCTCCAGTGGAACAGCATCGCCGCGCGCGGGTTCTGCGCGATCTCCTGGCCCTTGCGGCTGAAGTAGTTCGTGTAGAAGACGAAACCGCGCTGGTCGAAGCCCTTCAGGAGCACCATCCGCGCCGCGGGAGCGCCGGTCGGGGTCGCCGTGGCCAGCACGACGGCCTCGGGCGTGGACACGGCTGCGGCAGCCTCGGTGTACCAGGCCGCGAACTGACGCAGGGGGTCGGGGTCGAGATCGGCGCGGCGCAGCGAGGTGCTGCTCACACGGCCTTCTGCACCTTGCCGCCCTTGAGGCAGCGGGTGCAGACGTACGCGCGCGTCGGCGAGCCGTCGAGCATGATGCGGATGTGCTGCAGGTTGGGGTCGAAGCGGCGCTTGGTCGCAACCATCGAATGGCTGCGGTTGTTGCCGAAGCCCGGCTTCTTCGCACAGATGACGCATACCCTGGACACGGCCGCGGAGTATAGATGATGAATTCCTGCGGCGGCCGCAACCAGAGGGGCCGAGCGAGCGTCTGATCTCTTCGATGGCGCGCACGTCGGTCAGCGTCGCCCGGTCTCCGTCCGAGCCGGGCCCGTCCGGCTCCGTCTCGTTCGCCGACGAGGTGATCGCCCAGATCGTCGGCCTGACGGTGCTGGAGTGCTACGGCGTGGTCGGGATGGCCGCGACCAGCCTGTCGCGCGGCGTCGCCCGCCTGCTGAGCCGCGATCGGCTCACCCAGGGCGTGAACGTCCACCGCGACCCGGCCGGGCTCGCAATCGACCTCTACGTTGTGGTTGAGTTCGGGCTGAACCTGGCCGAGGTGGCGGCCAACGTGCGCTCCCGGGTCAAGTATCAGGTCGAGAAGCTGACCGAGCTCGAAGTGTCCTCGCTGCAGATCCACATCCAGGGTGTGAAGCGCACCGCATGAGCGATGCGCATCGGATCGCGCTCGCGGCCGCTCGGGGGGCGGCGGCGGCCGTCGAGGCGAGCCGGGGGCGCCTGAACGACATGAACGTCTACCCGGTGCCCGACGGCGACACCGGATCGAACCTCGCCGCCACGGCCCGCGAGCTGGCCGCCGGCCTCGAGCAATCGACCCCGGACGGCACTGCGGGTGTCGCGGTCGCCGCCAAGCGCGCCGTCCTGATGGGCGCGAGCGGTAACAGCGGCGCGATCCTCTCGCAGATCGTGGGCGGCTTCGTCGACGTCGTCGGTGCGGCGGCGGTGCTCGACTCGGGCACGCTGGCGCGGGCGCTGCGGTCGGCTTCGGACGCCGCCTACCGGCCGGTGCAGCTGCCGATCGAGGGCACGATGCTGACCGTGATCCGCGAGATGGCCGAGGCGGCCGAGGAGCGCGCGGGGGGCGAGCTCGACGCGGTCATCGACGAGGTGCTCGCCGTCGGCGGCGAGAGCGTCGTGCGCACCCAGGCGATGCTCTCGGTGCTGCGTGACGCGGGCGTCGTCGATGCAGGCGCCGCCGGACTGGTCGAGTTCTGCCGCGGCGCGGTCGCCGGGGCGCGCGGCGAGCACATCCACGCCCCGCTCGAGTCGATCGAGCGCCCCTTGACGCTCGACGCCGTGCACCAGGAGGAGTCGGAGTTCCGCTACTGCACGTCCTTCCTGGTCGAAGGCGACGACGTCGATCGCGACCGCCTCGAGGCCGAGCTCGTCCCGATGGGCGACTGCCTGCTCGTGGTCGGCGAGGCGCCGTTGTGCCGGGTGCATGTCCACACCGACGACCCGGGAGCCGCGCTCACGCGCGCGGTCGCGATGGGGGCGATCGACCGCGTCTCGATCGCCAACATGCAGGAGCAGATCCGCCGGCGCGAGCAGCGGCTGACGCCGGCGCCGAGGCTCGTCATCGTGCCAGGCGGCAGGCCCGCCGACGACGCGCTGACAGCCGAGAACACGGCGATCGTCCTCGACTCGACAGCCGATCTGCCCCATCCGGAGCTCGAGCACCCCAACTGGCGCCTGGTGCCGCTGATCGTGCGCTTCGGAGACGAGCAGTTCGACGACTGGGTCGGGATCGAGCCGGCCGAGCTCTACCGGCGGCTGCGCGCCGGCGGCCCGCATCCGCAGACGGCGGCGCCGTCGCCGGGCACCTACCTGAAGCTGTTCGACCGGCTGTCGGACTTCGCCCACGTGATCGTGCTGCCGGTCTCGTCGAAGGTGTCCGGCAGCGTGCAGGCTGCGCGCATCGCCGCCGAGGATCTCGAGACCGGCGGCCGGGTGACGGTGCTCGACGGCCGGTCGGTGAGCGTCGGCACGTGGATGCTCGCCGAGGGTGTGCAGCGCATGCTCGAGGCCGGCACGACCCTCGACGCCGTGACCGCGTGGGTCGAGTCGGCCCGCGAGCGGCTGCAGATCGTGATCTACGTGCCCACGCTCGAGTACCTGCGCCGGGGCGGGCGGATCAGCCGCGCCCGCGAGATCACCGGCAACGCGACGGGCATGCGGCCGATCCTCACGCTGCACGACGGCGAGCTCGGCCTCTACCGCCGCGTCCTTGGCGGGCGCGGGCGAGCGCTGAAGGCCTTCGAGCGGTTCCTGTGCGAGCACGCGCCCGTGGGCGAGGCCGTCCACGTCGGCGTCGCCCATGGCGCCGACCCGGCCGGCGCCGCCGCGATCGTCGCGATGGTCGGGCGCGTACGCCCGCAGGCGCGGGTCGAGCGGGTGTGCGAGATCGGGGCGGTCGTCGGCACCCACGGCGGGCCGGGCACGCTCGGCCTGATGGTGCTGGCGGACCCGTGACCAGGGCGTTTGCGGGCGGGGAGCCGCCTGCCGAGGGGTTCCCGCGCCCGCGCTCGGCGCCGGCTCCTGTGCACCTGGCGGAGCCGGCGACGACGCGGCGGACGCTCGCGACGGCGCTCGCCGCGCTGCGGCCGCGGCCGGTGCGGACGGTCGACGACCTGCTCGAGCACACGCCCTTCCGCTACGAGGACTACCGCTCCGAGCGGACGCTGGCCGAGATGACGCCGGGCGAGGAGGCGACGGTGACCTGCACGGTCGAGCGCGTGCGTGTGCGCCCGACGCGGCGGCGCAACCTCGTGATCGTCGAGGCGGCCGTGCGCGACGAGTCGGGGCCTGGGGTGGTGATCTGGTTCAACCAGCGCTACCTGGCCAAACAGCTGCAGCCGGGGATGCGGCTCTCGATCCGCGGCGAGCGCCGCCAGACGATCGACGCCGAGATCGTCGCCAAGTCCTACGAGCGCGCCGACGCCGACTCGGGCGGGCTGCACACGGCCGGCCTCGTTCCGGTCTATCCCGCGTCCGAGCGGGTCTCGAGCCGCCAGCTGCGCGCGCTTGCAGACGAGGTGCTCGGGCACGCGGGCGATCAGGTCGATCCGCTGCCGGCCGCCACCAAGCAGCGGCGGGCGCTGCCGCTTCGGCGCGACGCGCTCACCGCCGCCCACCGGCCCGAGACGCATGCCGAGGCCGACGGCGCGCGCACACGGCTCGCCTTCGACGAGCTCTACCTGCTCCAGCTGGGGATGCTCGAGCGGCGGGCGCGTTTCGACGCCGTGACGCGTGCGGTGCCCTTGCCGGCGCCCGGCGAGCTCTGCGCCCGCTACCTGGCGGCGCTCCCGTTCACGCTCACCGGCGCCCAGAGCGGCGCCATCGCCGCCATCGACGCCGACCTGGGGCGCGACCGGCCGATGCGGCGCCTGCTGCAGGGCGATGTGGGCTCGGGCAAGACGGCGGTGGCCGCGCACGCGCTCGTGCGGGCGGTCGAGAGCGGGGGGCAGGGGGCGCTGATGGCGCCCACCGAGACGCTCGCGACCCAGCACCTGATCAACCTCTCAGAGCTGCTTGTCCCGCTCGACGTGCGCGTCGTCGCCCTGATGCAGGGCACGCCTGCGGCGGAGCGGCGCGCGGCGGTCGCCGAGGTCGGCGGCGGCGGCCCGCTCGTGGTGGTGGGCACGCACGCGCTGATCCAGGATCAGGTGACGTTCGGGAGCCTGCGGGTGGCCGTGATCGACGAGCAGCACCGCTTCGGCGTCGAGCAGCGCCGCGCCCTGGAGGCGCGCTCGACCGCCGACACCTCGCCGCACGTCCTGCACATGACGGCGACACCGATCCCGCGCACCCTGGCGCTGACGGTCTACGGCGATCTCGACGTCTCGGTGCTCGACGAGATGCCGCCGGGCCGCACGCCGGTCGTGACGAGGGTGCTCCCGCTCGCGCGCCGCGACGAGGTCTTCGCCCGCATGCGGCGGCTGCTCGACGAGGGCCGCCAGGCCTACGTCGTGTGCCCGCTCGTGTCCGAGAGCGAGGACGACCGCGAGGCGGCGGCGGCCGAGTCCGAGGCGGCCCGCCTGCGCGAGGGCGAGCTGCGCGGCTACACCGTCGCGCACATGCACGGGCAGATGCCGGCCGGCGAGCGGCGGCCGGTGATGGACGCGTTCCGGCGCGGCGAGGTGCAGGTGCTGGTCGCGACGACGGTCATCGAGGTCGGCGTCGACGTGCCCAACGCGACGCTGATGGTGATCGAGGGCGCCGATCTGTTCGGCCTGGCCCAGCTGCACCAGCTGCGCGGCCGCGTCGGCCGCGGCGCGCACGAGAGCTTCTGCATCCTGCTGGCCGACCCGCTGACCGACGATGCTCGCCGCCGCCTCGACGCGATGGCGCGCACGAACGACGGGTTCGAGCTCGCCGAGGTCGACCTCGACCTGCGCGGCGAGGGGGTGGTGCTCGCGGCCAAGCAGAGCGGCGTTCCCGACCTGCGCCACGCCCGCCTCACCCGCCACCGCGAGCTGGCGGCCCAGGCGCGCGAGGACGCGGCCGCCGAGCTGGCCGCCGACCCGGAGCACGCCGGCGCGACGGCGGCGATCATCGCGGCCGCGACGCGGCGCACGTTCGGCGAGGAGGTCGACTGGCTCGCCCAGGCGTGAATAACCGGTGCCAGGCACCAGTATTCACCGCCCGCACCAATAGGGTCAGACCCCTTTTGGTGCGCGGCTGAAATACGGTGTGCGGATGCGGATCGTGGCGGGAGAGCGCAAGGGTGCGCGGCTGGCGGCGCCGCCGGGGCGCGCGACCCGGCCGACGCCCGATCGCGTCCGCGAGGCGCTCTTCTCGATCCTCGCCGATGTGACCGATGCGCGCGTGCTCGAGCCCTTCGCGGGCACCGGCGCGCTCGGGTTCGAGGCGCTCTCGCGCGGGGCGGCCGAGGTCGCCTTCTGCGAGCTCGACGGCGCGGCGCTGGCCGTGCTGCGGGAGAACGCGGCCCGCCTCCGGTACGCTGACCGCTGCACGATCCGGCGCCAGGACGGCCGCCGCAGGCTCGCTTCCGACTCGGCCGCCGGTGTTGCGTACGACCTGATTCTCCTCGACCCGCCCTACCAGATGCTGTCATCCCTCACCGAAGATCTCGCCCGCCACCTGCCCGCGCTGCTGCGCTCGGGCGGCCGCGCCGTCCTCGAATCCGACGGCCGCGCCGAGGCGCCCGCGCTCCCGCTGCCGGTGCTGACCGAGCGCGTCTACGGCGGCACGCGCATCACCGTCCTTGGCCATGGGTGAGTCCACCGCGATCTGCCCCGGGACGTACGACCCGGTGACCAACGGCCACCTCGACGTGATCCGGCGGGCGACGAGCATCTTCGACCGCGTGATCGTGGGCGTCGTGCGTCACCCGCGCCACAAGCAGACGATGTTCACGCTCGACGACCGCATCCAATTCATCCAGGATTCCCTCGAACCGGCGTCGAACATCACCGTGGAAGGGTTCACGACGCTCGTTGTGGACTTCGCCAGATCCCGGGGCGCGCACGCCATCGTGAAGGGCCTGCGGGCGGTCTCGGACTTCGAGTGGGAATTCCAGATGAACAACCTGAACCGGGGCATGGCGCCCGACATCGAAACCATTTACCTCATGGCATCTCCGGAGTACAGTTTCCTCTCGTCCCGCGGTGTGCGCGAGATCGCGTCCTTCGGCGGATCGGTCTCACAGTACGTGCCCCAACCCGTCGCCCGGCGGCTTTCCGAGATGCACGCGGCGGGCGAGATCTGAAGATGGGAGTCTGAGTCTTGGACGTCTTGGTGCTGATCGACAAGCTGGACGAGCTGGTGCAGAACGCCAAGGGCGTTCCTCTCTCCCAGGACCAGGTGCGGGTCGACCGGGAGGAGATCTGGGAGATCATCGACCAGATGCGCTCCACGATCCCGGAGGAGATCAAGCAGGCGCGCTGGATCGTGAAAGAGCGCCAGGAGATGCTCGCCGAGGCCAAGCGGGAAGCCGAGCGGCTGATCTCGGAGGCCCGCGAGCAGGCCGCGCGCGAGGCGTCGCAGGAAGAGGTCGTCAAGCTGGCCGAGCGCCAGGCGCAGGAGATCCTGGCCGAGGCGCGCCGGCACGAGCGCACCGTGCGGCTGGGCGCCGAGGACTACGCAGACAGCATCCTCGAGAACCTGCACACGAACCTGGGCAAGATCATGGTGGCGCTCGAGCGCGGCCGTGAGCAGCTCGCCGCCCGCTCGGACGAGCGCACGAGCCCGGCGACGGCCGAGCAGCAGGACGCGTCGCTGTAGCTCCTTGGAGGTCGTGTGCTTGATGTAGGCAACCTGGCGCTCAAGCCCGGCGACGTCCGCCGCCTGCGGGTGCCGGTCGCGATCGACCCGCTCCAGTTCGGCGGCGAGCGCTACGAGGTCGTGGCCGATCCCGAGGGAGCCGATGTCGAGCTGCAGGCGATGGTCGGCGGCCTCTACCTGAAGCTGCGGTTCGAGGCGACCGTCGCGGGGCCGTGCTACCGCTGCCTGGAGGAGGCGAGCGTGACCGTCAAGGTCAGCGCGACCGAGTACCAGGAGCAGGGCGCCGATCCGCTGGACGACGAGCTCGGCTGCGAGTACCTCGACGGTGACGAGCTCGACGTCGACCGCTGGGCCCGCGACGCGCTCGTGCTCGCGCTGCCGGGCAAGATCCTGTGCCAGCCCGACTGCGCCGGCCTCTGCCCGCGCTGCGGCGTGCGGCTCGAGCCCGGCGTCGACCACGACTGCGCCCCCCACGAGACGGACTCGCGGTGGGATGCGCTCAGGGGCCTTCTGGAGTAGCACGGCGCCCGCGCCGTCGATCCGCTGGCTATACTGCGCCGCCGTGGCTGTCCCCAAGAAAAAGACCTCCAAGTCGCGCCGCGACAGGCGTCGCGCGAACACGCGCATCTTGCCGCCGTCGCTTTCGGTGTGCCCGCACTGCCACGAGCCCGTGCGGCCGCACCACGTGTGCAAGAACTGCGGGCAGTACCGGGGGCGCGAGGTTCAGCCGCTCACCGAAGAAGCCCCGTAAGCCCCGGGGAGGGGTCGCCTCGTGACGGTGACGGTCGCAGTTGACGGCATGGGAGGCGACAACGCCCCCGCCGAGATCGTCGCCGGCGTGCGTGTGGCGGCGAGCGAGGGCGTGCGGGTGCTGATCTGCGGCGACCGCGCGCGCCTCGAGGCCGAGCCGGGCATCGGCGAGCCGGGCATCGAGATCGTCGACGCCACCGACGTGATCAGCTCGACGGAGGAGCCGGTCGCCGCCGTCCGCGCAAAGCCGGACTCCTCGATGGTGGTGGCCTGCCGGCTCGTGCGCGACGGATCCGCCGCGGCGGTCGTCTCGGCAGGCTCGACCGGAGCCATGCTGGCCGCCTCGCTCCTGCACGTCGGCCGCATCCGCGGCATCTCGCGCCCGGGCATCGGCGTCCCGCTGCCCGCCCAGGGCGCCCCGTGCCTTCTGATCGACTCGGGTGCGAACGTCGACTCGCGGGCCGAGAACCTGCTCCAGTTCGGGATCATGGGCTCGCAGTTCATGCGCGACGTGATGGGCGTCGAGCAGCCGGAGGTTGGGCTGCTCTCGATCGGCGAGGAGCCGGGCAAGGGCAACGTCGTCACGGTCGAGGCGCACCAGCTGCTGGCTGCGGCCGAGGGGCTCAACTTCGCCGGGAACTGCGAGGGCCGTGACGTGCTCTCGGGCCGGTTCCAGGTGCTCGTCGCCGACGGCTTCGCCGGAAACGTGCTGCTGAAGGGGCTCGAGGGGGCGGCCGCGGCGCTGCTGCGCGAGGTGCGCCAGGCGGCGGAGTCGAGCCTTCGTGCGCGCATCGGCGGACTGCTTCTGCGCCCGGCGCTGCGCGAGATGCGCGGCCGCACCGAGCCCGACAACTACGGCGGCGCCTATCTGCTCGGGCTGCGCGGCATCGTCGTGATCGCCCACGGCAACGCCCGCCCGAAGGGCATCGCGAACGCCATCCGGATCGCCGCCCGCGGCGTCGAGGCGGACGTCGTCGCCCGTGTGGCGGAGCGGCTTGCGGCCGGCCGTCCCACTTCTGACTTGCAGGCGCCTGCGGGGATCAATACAGTCCCGCAGGTTACGGCCCCGGAGATTGGAGACCAGTGACGATCAACCGTGAGGAGGCGCTCGAGCGCGTCCGCGGCATTCTTGTGGAGCAGCTCGGCGTGGACGAGGATCAGGTGACGGACGATGCGTCGTTCCAGGGCGACCTGGACGCCGACTCGCTCGACCTGGTCGAGTTGATCATGGAGCTCGAAGACCAGTTTGGCCTCAAGATCTCCGACGAGGATGCGCAGAAGATTGCGACCGTCGGTGAGGCGGTCGACTACGTCGTCACCCACAGCTGATCCCGGGACGGCGCCCGGCTCGCTCCGGGCGCTGATCGACCGCCTGCCGGAGGACCTTCGATTGCTTGCCTTCACCCACACCTCGTGGGTGCAGCGGCGCGAAGACTCCTACGAGCGGCTCGAGTTCCTGGGCGACGGCGTGCTCGGGCTCGTGATCGCGCATCACCTCTATCGCCGCTTCCCCGAAAGCGCCGAGGGCGACCTGGCCAAGGTGCGGGCACACGTCGTCTCGCGGGCGAGCTGCGCCGCCGTCGCCGTCGACCTCGGGCTCGATCGCGACGTCCGCGCCCGCGGCGAGAGCTTCGGCGCGGCCCGGGTCGAGATCGACGCGCTCCAGCGCTCGCCCGGCGTGCGCGCGGCGATCGTCGAGGCGGTCGTCGGCGCCGGGTACCTCGAGTTCGGCCTCGAGGAGGTGGCCGAGCCCGTCGTCCAGGCGTTCACCGGCCGCATCGAATACGCCCTCGCCGAGCACGTCGACCACAAGACGGTGCTCCAGGAGGAGCTTGCACGTCGGGGGGCCTCGGTAACGTATGCCGTAGCCGATGTGTCCGGTCCACCGCACCAGCGCTGGTTCACATCCCTGGCTCTGGTCGAAGGACACGAGCTCGGGCGTGGCTCCGCGCGCAGCAAGAAGGGCTCCGAGCAGCTCGCCGCGCGCCAGGCGCTGGGTCAGCTCGACCGCATCTCGACGCCCGCCTAGCGCACCGGCAGAGGGGCGCACGGCGTGCATCTGAAGGCGCTTCGCATGCGCGGGTTCAAGTCGTTCCCGGGCACGGTCGAGCTGCGCTTCGAGCGCGGGATCGCGGTGGTCGTCGGGCCGAACGGCAGCGGCAAGTCGAACATCGCCGACGCCCTGCAGTGGGCGATGGCGGTGCAGTCGCCCGCCCAGCTGCGGGCGCCGACCGGCCTCGACGTCCTGTTCGGCGGCTCCGACAGCCGTCCGCCGGCGGGCGTCTGCGAGGTCGAGCTCGTGCTCGACAACGAGTGCGCAACGCTTCCGCTCGAGTTCGGCGAGGTGTCGGTGATGCGCCGGCTCGACCGCGGGGGCGAGAGCGAGTACCTCGTGAATCGCGCGCGTGTCCGCCGCCTCGACGTGCTCGAGCTGCTGGCCGACACCGGCCTCGGCCGCGAGATGCACTCGGTGATCGGCCAGGGCCGCGTCGACGAGATCCTCTCGTCCAAGCCTCACGAGCGGCGCCGGTTCGTCGAGGAGGCGGCCGGGCTCGGCAAGTTCCAGCGCCGGCGCATACGCGCCGAGACCAAGCTCACCCGGGTCAGCACCGAGCTCGAGCGCGCCCGCGACCTTGAGCGCGAGGTGCGCGCGCGGCTTCGGCCGCTGCAGATGCAGGCGACGGCGGCCGACCGCGCCGCACGGCTGGGCGAGGAGATCGCCGCGGGCCGGGTGCGCCTGCTCGCCTCCGACGCCATCGGTGAGGAGCAGCGGGCACAGGCCGCGCGGGCGCGGCTCGGCGAGGCCCGGGTGGCGAGCGCCGAGGTCGAGGTGCGCCTGCGGGCGGTCGGCGAGCGGCGCACCCGCGCCGAGAACGAGCTGACCGGGCTCGCGGCCGAGCAGGAGCGGGCCAGCCGGGCGTTCTACGACTTCGAGACGTCGCGCGAGCGGCTGGCGGCGGCGGCCCGGCGGCTCGAGCAGGCCGCGGCGGCGCTGCGCCGCGCCCATGCCCGCCGCGCCGGCAGCGCCGATCGGCTCGCGGCCGATGCCGAGCGGTTCCGCGCCGAGGGCGCCGAGGCTTCCGCGCAGGCGAGCGCCGGAGTGGCCGAGGCCGACCGGATGGCGACGACCGATGCAGGCGAGGTGCGCGAGGCCGCGGCGGCCGCCGAGACGGCCCTGTCGGCGTCGCTCGACGCCCGCCGCGCGCTCGCCGAGGCGCAGGGACACGCGGGCACCGCCAGGCTCGAGGCCGACCGCAGCACCGCCCGGGCCGAGGAGCTGCGCGAGCGGCTCGCGTCGCTGAGCGCGGGGGCGGGCGCCGCCGCCGAGGGCCTGGCCGAGGCGTCGCGCGACGCGCAGACGCTGCAGACCGCCGCCCTGGCGCTCCAGGCCGAGCTCGAGGCTGCCACCGCAGCCGCCGCCACCGCCCGGGCCGAGGCCGACCGCGCCGCCGATGCGGGTCGCGCGGCGCGTGCGACCGCCGACGAGCTCGATCACCGCCATCAGCTCATGCGCGCCCGGCTCGAGACGCTCGACCAGGCGCTTGACCGCGGCGAGGGCCTGACGCCCGCCGCACGCGCGCTCAAAGCGGCGGGAGCAAAGCTCGTGGTCGCCGGCGTCGAGGCGCAGCCCGGATTCGAGCGAGCCGTTGCGGCCGGCCTCGGCTGGCGGGCGGGCGCCGTCGTCGCCGAGCACCTGACCGAGGCGCTCGCGCTCCTGGCCGACGCCGGGGGCGAGGTGGCCGTCGTGCTCGCGAGCACCCGACCACCCGCCGCGTCCCTGCCGCCTGCGGCCGGCGCGCGGCCGCTGATCGAGGTGGTGACGGTGCACGACCCGATCGCGGGCCGGCTGCTCGAGGGTGTCTGGCTCGTCGACGACCTGGCAACGGTCGACCACGGCGTCGCCGTGACGCGGGCAGGCGAAGGCATCGATGCGGATCGCGGCGAGCTGTGGCGCACCGGCGACGCGGGCGAGGCGGCGTGGATGGCCGCCCGCGCCGAGCGCGACCGGCTCGTCGCCGAGGATGTGCGCGCGGGAGCCGCCCACGCGCAGGCCGTGGAGGCCGCCGCAGAGGCGGCGACAGGCGCCGCCCGCGCCGCGGCCGCCGATGCCGATGCGCAGACGGCGCTCGCGGCCGCCCGGGCCCGCGAGGCGAGCGCCGCCGAGGCCGCCCGCACGGCCGCCGCCAGGCGCGATCGCATCGCCGACGAGGTGGCGCGCTCCGAGAGTGCCCGCGAGGCCGCCGAGCGCGACCTTGCCGCCGAGACCGTCCGCGGCGGCGAGCTCGAGCGCGAGGCTGTCCGCCTCGAAGCTGCGGCGCAGGCTCGGGTGCAGGCCGCGCAGGGCGCCGATCAGCGCCACACGGTGCTCGACATGCGCCGCCGCGAGCTGGCCGACGCCGCCGCGCGCCTGGCGGCGCAGGAGGCGGGGCTGCGCGAGCGGGCCGAGCGCTTCCGGCGCGACGCCGCGCGGCTCGCAGCGTCCGCCGAGCAGGCGGCCACGGCGGCCGGCGAGTCGACCCGGCTGGCGGCATCGGCGCGCGCGCACGCCGAGCATGGCGAGACGATCGGCCAGATCCTCGTGCGCGCATCCGCCGCGGCCGAGCTCCTGCGCACGCCGGCACGCGCGGGCGTCGCGATCATCGAGCAGCGCTCCGGC
Source organism: Gaiellales bacterium (assembly GCA_036502065.1). Lineage (GTDB taxonomy): Bacteria > Actinomycetota > Thermoleophilia > Gaiellales > JAICJC01 > JAICJC01. The sequence continues at coordinate 4,710 of DASXZF010000294.1, read as the reverse complement.
GAGCTCGCGGCCGAGCTCCAGGCCTGCGCGCACGACGAGGCGGCCGTGCAGGCGGCCGCGCGGACGGTGGCGGCGACGGCAACCGAGATCGAGATCGAGCTCACCCGCTGCACCGACCACATCGCCGAGCTCGGCCGCCGCCGCGACGAGCTCGCCGCCGAGGCGGCCGACCCGCCCGAGGCGCCGGCCGAGCCGCTCTCGGTCGACGAGCGCGCCGCCATCGCCGCCCGTCTGGAGCGGCTCGAGCGCCGGCGCGAGAGCCTCGGGGCCGTGAACCCCCTTGCGGCCGAGGAGTACGAGGCCGAGAAGCAGCGCACGGGCGAGCTGACCGAGCAGTGCGCCGACCTCGAGCGCTCGCTGCGCGAGCTGCGCGGTCTGATCCGCGACCTCACCCGGACGATCGACGGCCGCTTCGCCGAGACGTTCACCGAGGTCGCCCGCAACTTCACCGAGGTGATCCGCACGCTGTTCCCGGGTGGCTCGGGGCGCCTGCGCCTGACCGCCGACGACGTCGTCTCGGCCGCACCCGCCGACGTCCCGGCCGACGAGGCTCCCGAGGAGCTGCCGGTGCGCGCCGACGAGCCCGGCATCGAGCTCGAGGTGAAGCCGGCCGGCAAGCGCGTCGAGGCGCTCTCGCTGCTCTCCGGCGGCGAGAAGGCCCTCACCGCGATCGCCTTCCTGTTCGCGCTGCTGCTCACCAAGCCGTCGCCGTTCTATGTCCTCGACGAGGTCGAGGCCGCCCTCGACGACGCCAACATCGAGCGCTTCCTCGACCTCCTGCGCGCCTACCAGGACCGCGCCCAGTTCATCGTGATCACCCACCAGCGGCGCACCATGGAGGTGGCCGACCTGCTCTACGGGGTCACGATGGCCGCCGACGGCGAGTCGAAGGTGCTCTCGCGCCGCGTGGGCGCAGACATCGAGCTGCGCCCCGCCGGCTAACCGCTCGCGTCGCGCTGCATCAGGCGCTCGTGGTGGTGGAAGCCGAAGCGCTCGTAGAGCGTCTCGGCATCGCGCGTGTGCAGGATCCAGGTGCGGTCGGCGAACGGGCCGTTCTCGACGATCTCGCGCACGAGCTCGACGCCGAGCCCCCGGCCGCGATGCTCGTCGAGCACGTAGACGTCGGCCAGGTAGACGAATCGGGCCGCAGCGCAGTCGACCGCCCGCGCGAACCCGACCTGCCGGCCCGCGTGGTAGAGCCCGACGATGTGCTCGCTGGCGTCGATCAGCGCGTCCTGCTGCTCGCGGGTGCGGCCGAGCGCCCAGTAGGACGTCGTCAGATAGGCGTGCACGGCCGTGCGGTCGATGCGGCCGCGATCGGCGTCGAGCTCGTAGCCGTTTCCGAGGTCGCGCGTCATCGCCCGCCTCCGAGCCATGACCAGAGATCGTCGGGAATGGTCACCCGCCCGCGGCGAAGCGCGGCGGCATGGGTGGCGGCGCTGTGGTCGCCCGGGAAGCGTCGGCCGTCGACGAGCGCACGCAGCCGCGCGACCGGCTCGGCCTGCGGCGCCGCGAGGAGCGCGACCGCTGCGAATCCGTCAGTGCCGGCGAGCGCACCGCACAGGAGCTCGACCATGGCCGCAAGCGCGAAGCCCTTGTAGGCCAGATCGCCGCCCATCGGCACGATTCCGGCCCGGTCGGCGATCACCTCGCGCGGGTCGCTCTCGGCCGAGCCGTCGGCGCGGCGCAGGGCGCCCTCCGGCAGCCGGGCGCCGGTGGCCGCCGCGTGCAGGACGGCGCCGTAGGTGACCTCGCCCATCGAGACGTCGAGGACGGTGGGGCCGGCGGGTCCAGGCAGCGCGAGGCAGAACGGGTTCGTCCCCAGCAAGGGCGGGCCGCCGTCGGGGTGCACGATGCGGGCGGTCGACGTCGCCGTCAGCAGGCACACGAGCCCGCGCCGGGCGACGCGCTCGGCGAACCAGCCCAGCCGCCCCGTGGGGAAGCAGTGCGAGACGACGACGAGCTGCGCCCCGTCCGGCGCCGCCTCGAGCTCGGAGTCGAGCGCCTGGGCCAGGGCGACGTAGCCGACCGCGTCGCTGCCGTCCCACCGTGTCAGGCCCTCGCTGCGCTCGATCTGGCGCGGCTCGGCGGTCGGCGCGAGGTGTGGGAAGCCCGCCAGCCAGCGCATCCGCTCGGCGCCGTGCGTGGGGGCGCCGCGCAGCTCGGCGTCGAGGAAGTGATCGGTGATGAGCGCCGCGGCGGCGTCTGCGAATCCGAGCGCGACGGCGCGGGCGTGGAGCGCCGAGCGCAGCTCGTCGATCGAGACGTCCGCCATGGCGGCGACGCTACTACGATCCCGCCTCGTGACGCGCACATGGCAGGCGATGTTCAACACGGGCGACGGTGACGCGCCCGAGCCGGAGCCCGCCGAGGGGGGCCGCGGCCTCTTCTCGCGTCTGCGCGAGAACCTGTCCCGCAGCCGCCGGGCGATGGCGCAGCAGCTCGCCGGCGTCATGTTCAACCCCGCCGACGAGGCCGTGTGGGAGCGGCTCGAGGAGGCGCTGCTCCTGTCCGACTGCGGAGTGCCCGCAACCGTCGCCGTGATCGAGCGGCTCGAGGCCGAGGCCGACGCCGGCCGCCTGCAGACCGCCGACGAGCTCGGAAGCGCGCTGCGGACGATCATCGCCGAGCTGATGACGCCCGCCGCCGATCCGCGCATCGACATCACCGCCCACCCCGCCGTGCTGCTCGTGAGCGGCGTGAACGGGACCGGCAAGACGACGTCGATCGGCAAGATCGCCTGGCACCTGCGCGAGGCCGGCAAGACGTGCGTGATCGGCGCCGCCGACACGTTCCGGGCCGCGGCCGGCGAGCAGCTCGAGACGTGGGCGCAGCGGGCGCAGGCCGACTTCGTCTCGTCGCAGTCCGGCGCCGACCCGGCGGCGGTCGCCTTCGACGCGGTATCGGCGGCCGAGTCGCGCGGCCGCGACGTCGTCATCGTCGACACGGCCGGCCGCCTGCACACGCAGGGGCACCTGATGGACGAGCTGCGCAAGATCCACCGCGTGATCGCCCAGCGCATCCCCGGCGCCCCGCACGAGGTGCTGCTGACCATCGACGCCACGACGGGCCAGAACGGCCTGCAGCAGGCGCGCCTGTTCGCAGAGGCCGTCGACGTCACCGGCATCGTCCTCACGAAGCTCGACGGCACGGCCAAGGGCGGGATCGCACTCGCGATCGCGCACGAGCTCGGCATCCCGGTGAAGCTGATCGGGATCGGCGAGGGCATCGAGGACCTGCGCCCGTTCGATCCGGCCGAGTTCGCCGGCGCGCTCTTCGCTTCGGACTGACTCAGCTCCGGCCCGTGAGGCGGCGAGCGATGGCCGTGACGCCGTCTCTGCCGAGCCACGTGATCAGCCCGACGGCGGTCGCGATCAGGCCGAACCAGATGCCGCCGAATGCAACCTGCGCCGCATCGGACCAGTCGCCGCCGCCGCTCGCGTGCGTGTTCGATACCTGCGTCGAGAGCACGAGGCCGCCGACGGCGAAGAGGATCAGCGGCATCAGCGTGACGGCGAACCAGCGCCGGGTGATGGTGAACCCTGTGAGGAGGCCGGCGGCCAGCGAACCCCCGAGCACAAGGGCGCTCAGCGGCGACAGGCGCGTCCCGTACCAGACCAGCCCGCCCATCACGCACAGCCAGACGCCGGCGCCGACCGTCCGACGGAGCCGCCCGCGCCGGACGACCGTCACTCCGCCCACATCGGTCGCTTCATCGACGCGATCGTACCCGCGCGCTGTTCGCCCACGCGGATTGACGGTATCCTCGGCCCGTGGCCATCAGTCATGCACAGATCCGGAGCAGCCGGCTCGGGGGCGTGCTCACGTTCCGGCTCGCGATCGGACTCATGCTGCTGGCGGCGTTCGCGACCGGCATGATCGCATGGGCGGCCTCGACCCGGCCGGCCGATCCGCTGAACCGATACGCGGGCTTCGGCTTCGAGGACTCCGGATCAAGTCTCCTCAAGGTCGGGCAGCCGGCCATCTTCTCGGCCTTCCTGCTCGGCGACACCGCGACCAGCCGCGCGACGGTCACCGGGGTGATCCTGCCGCGCATCCGCGGCGTGCGCCTGCATGTCTACGCCGTCACCGGCGAGCCGCAGGGCAACTTCATCGGACCGTTCACGGGTGACTCAGGCGACATCCAACGAAGTCAACTCGTGCCCGCCATCGGGCGCTCGCTGCATCCGCTCGCCGGTGCCGCTCGCACCACGCGGTGGGGGCTGACGATCGCGCTCGTCGCCACGCCCATCGCCCACGGCTGCTTCCCGATCACCGGGGTCGGGATCCGCTACCGGGTCGGCGATACGACGTTCACCAAGCGGATGGACGGGAACATCAGCGTCGCAACCGGCCACCGCTTCTGCGCCGGCTGACCCCACCTCCACGTCGCTAGGCTTTCCCGATGTTCGAATCCCTCTCCGATCGCCTCGGCTCGACCCTCGACGGCCTGCGCGGCCAGGGCCGCCTGAGCGAGGACGACATCGGCAAGGCGATGCGCGAGATCCGGCTCGCGCTGCTCGAGGCCGACGTGAACTTCGGCGTCGTGCGCGACTTCGTCGCCAAGGTGCGCGAGCGGGCGATGGGGGCGGATGTCATGCAGAGCCTCACCCCGGGCCAGCAGGTCGTGAAGATCGTGCACGAGGAGCTGACCGAGCTGATGGGCACAGCCGGCTCGGGGCTCTCGTTCGCGAACCGGCCGCCGACCGT
>DASXZF010000293.1:0-6578 GCA_036502065.1 Gaiellales bacterium | reverse complement strand
AGATGCTGGCCCTCGTCCTCCCTTGCGCCGGTCTCGGAGAAGCCGGACACGTCGGGATGCGCGGCCAGGCAGCGCGCGAGCAGGGTCGTGCCGCTGCGGTGCAGCCCACCGATGAACACGAACGTGTGCGCCTGCCAGTCCATCTGCTCAGGCCGGGACGAACGCCCGCCCAATCGTGCGCGGCCTCACGGGATGCGGTAGCCGTAGCGGAGCAGCAGCGGCCAGGTGACGAGCACCACGAGCGAGCGCGTCTTGCGGGCCATGCCGGTGCGCCATGCCTCGTCGGCACGCACCTCCTGGCGGCCGTGGGCGAAGCGCATCGGATTGCCGCGCACGCTGTGCTGGCCGGCGACCTGCACCGAATCGCCGACGGCGGAGAGGTCGTGGGCGCCCGACTCGCCCATCGACGCGAACATCCTCTCGAGCTCGCCCCGCGGGTCGGCGGCGAGCGACTCGTAGCGCATCCGCACAGTCGGCACGCCGAGCCGGCGAAGCGCGTCGAAAGCGAGGTTGCACTGCATCCAGCGCATGCCCGCCTTCATCGGCGAGAACTCCTGGAAGTAGGCGTCGCCGCCGTCGGTGACCTCGGGCCGCGCCACTCGCTTCATCCACGAGTACACCACTCCCCTGCTGTCGCGCACCAGGTGCAGCACCCGCAGGCGCAGCCCCGACGCCTCGGCGGCGCGCAGGAAGTAGGCATAGGGCGGATTCTTGGTCGAGTCGACGACGACGCTCGCTCCCGAGACGGTCAGGATCGCCTGGTAGAGCTGCGCGGTCAGATCGGCGTAGCGGCGCACCTGGCGCGCGTGCCCGGGCGCGACCCGGCCCATCGCGAGCAGCGGCACGTTGCGGTGTCGCAGGACGGCGCTCTCGAGCGCCAGCACCTCGTCGACGTCGATCGTGTCCCAGCCGCCGAAGGCCTCCTGGCCGACCGCCGACCAGAACGGGCACTCGGCGAACGCAAGGCCGCAGCCGCACAGCTCGTTCCCGGCCGGCCCGGCCTGCCACACGTAGCGCAGCTCGCCCACCGAGACGAAGCCCGGCACCTCGGCCAGCACGTGGGCGAGCAACGTCGATCCGCTGCGGCCCCAGCCGCCGATGTAGAGCACCGGGACCTCGGTCATGCCCGCCGCCGCAGCACCGACGCCGGTGTGACGACGCCCTTTCTGCTCGCGCCGTTGCGCTGCAACACCAGGTCGTCGACGAGCTGCTCGAACATGGCGACGGCGGCAGCCGGCCCGGCGCCCGCGGGCGGCAGGTTGGCCTCGGCGTCGCGGCCGAGGGCTGCATCGAGAGACGTGCCCAGCTCGTCCTCGGACTGGGCGAGGATGATGGCGCCCTCGGCGGCGATCCGCTCGGTGAACGAGCACTGATGGTCGTCCACGTGCTCGCCGTAGCGCTTGCGCCGCGGCACGACGATCGGCCGCTTGCCGAGCGTCGACGCCAGCATGATCGTGCCCGGGCCACCGTGGCAGACGACGACGGCCGCCTCGCGCACCATCGCCTCCATCTCGGCATGACCCAGGTACTGACGGTGCTCGGCCAGCCGCGGCACGGCCGACGTCCCCGTCTGCACGAAGCAGCGCGCGACGGCGGAGCCGCCGGACTCGAGCCAGGCATCGATCCAGCGGGAGAGGCGGTCGAACGGGTGGTAGTCGGTGCCGACCGAGGCGAACACGAGTGGCAGCTGATCGCTCAGAACAGCCCTCCGATCACGCGTGCTCCGGGGTAGAACCGGCACTGCTCCTCCCACTGCACGAGGAACAGACTCGAGAACGGCCGGCACAGGCGCCCCGTCAGGGTCGGCGAGTCGATCCGGTCGTAGACCTCGAGGTACACGGTGGGGACGCGCATGAGCCGGGCGACGACGAAGAACGGGAACGCCACCGCCGCGCCGTCCGAGACGACCACGTCCGGCCGCCAGCCGGGCAGCAGGCGAATCGCGAGCAGCAGGTTGCGCAGCGCGTTTCGGAAGTTGCGCGTCGTCGGGTGGTAGGCCCACGTCACCTTCTCGTCCTGCAGGAGCGACCGGCTGTCGGGCAGGTCGAACGTCACCCACCGCCGCTCGTGCTTGCTCCACCAGGGCTTGAGCTGGTGGAGCTGGATCAGATGGCCGCCCGAGGAGCAGACCAGCATGACTTTCACAGGAGCTCGGTTTCCCGCGGCTGCCCGGGCTGCGGGACGGCGTCGGCCGGAGCCGCCGGGCCACCCATGTATCCGCCGTACTCCTGCGACTCGTCCGGCACACCGCCGACGAAGACGAACCCGAGCCGCGGTGCCGCGCACGCCTCCAGCGCGCGGCCGAAGGCGACCAGGTGCGGCCGGCTGGCGAGCCGGGCGCGGGCGACGGCGACGACCGCGTCGACCTTGGTGCCGAGCACCATGGCGTCGGTCACGGGCAGCATCGGCGGCACATCGACGAGGACGACGTCGGCACGGCCGCGCAGCTCACGCAGCAGGTCGGTCATCGCCCGGCTGTCGAGCAGCTCGGCGGCATCGCCCGGGATCGGGCCGGCCGGCAGCACCTCGAGCAGACCGCCGCCGCCGCCGGAGCCGTTCGAGCTCGCATCGAGCGGATGCTCACGGCTGACCTCGACCACGGTCAGAGCATCGCCGAGCTGGCTGTGTCCCGAAAGGATGTCGCTCACGCCCATGCGGTCGTCCAGGCCGAACACGCCGCCCAGCGAGGGCCGGCGCATGTTCGCGTCGACGACGACCACGTGCTGGCCGGCGCGCGTCAGGGCGACCGCCAGGTTGGCGACGGTCGTCGAGACGCCCTCGGCATCGGACGCGCTCGTGAACATGATCACCTTCATCCCCCGCCGCAGCGTGGACGAGAGGTTCAGCTTCAGGATGCGGAAGGCCTCGGCCGTCGGCATCTGCGCTCCGCCCTGCGGCGAGAGCAGCACGACCGCGTGATCGCGCAGCGAGCGCGGGCGGGTCGGGACGCTCGCGAGCAGCGGGAGCCGCAGCCGCCGTCCCACCTCGGTGACGGTGCGCACGCGCGTGTCGAGCAGATCCTGCAGGAAGGCGAGGATGATGCCCAGGATCAGGCCGAGCACGAGGCCGATGCCGGCGTTGCGGGCCGTCTTGGGCTGGGTCTGGTTGGCCGACTGGGCGCCGCGGTTGATCAGCGCCGGGCCGCCGGTGGAGAGCGCGACCCGCTCGTTGCTCACCTTGGTCTGCGCCACCCCGATCGCCGCGGTCAGGCCGGCGTTCTGCTGCTTCACCTGGTCCGCCGTCAGCGTCGTGCTCACCTTGTTCGCGGCGATCTGCGCGTAGTCGGCGTTGATCGTCGCCTGGAGCGTGTTGATCGACTTGTGCAGCGGGGCCTGGTCGAGGCTGGTCGAGTACGCCGCGCCCTGAACATCCCAGGCGTTGGCCAGCTGCTGGGCCGTGGTCGCGTTCTGATCGCTGACCGTGAAGTCGATCGCGTCGATGGTCGCGTCCGGAATGATGGTGGTCTCGTTCAGCAGCTGGGCGCCGGTGATCCCCCGCAGACCGGCGGCCTTCACCACGAAGTTCGCGGCGTGGACGGTGTCGAGCAGCGGCGCGTGCGTGGTCGACCACGTGTTGCCGGTCGACCCCTTCGTCGATGTGGAGCCGCTGGAAGAGGTCGTGTTCACGAGCTGCGACGTCGCCGCAAAGACCTTCTGCTGGCGCTCTGAGAATCCGATCGCGGCGGCGGTGACCATCACGGCCACGAGCAGCGCGATCCACTTGCGCCGCCATACGACGCCGACGTAGTCGCTCAGTGAGACCGACTCATACCATCCGTTTTCCACCAGTGAATCCTCTCGGGTCGTCTGCGATCGGGCAAGCTCGGCGTGGCCGAGCCCGGTGCCGCCACCAATCGGCTCCGCCCGGCGTGGGGACGCCGGTCTCTGTGGGGTGCTGGATCGTCCAGATGCACCCGGCCTCCCTGACCAATGGTACCCCCCGGCCGATCCGAGTCAACCCTGCACATTGGCAGTATTGACACGTGATTGACGGGTTCTCGAAGCCTCCACGGGTACGGTGTTCGGCGTGAGGGACGCCGACGCCTGCATGCGCGGACTCGCCGCAAGCGGCGACCAAGTGTACGCGGGCTCACACCCACCGCGCGGATGGCGCACCGTCGACAGGTATGTCGTGCTCCCGTCGCTGCGGCGGCCGGGGATGCTGGTGGCCCCGGGATCGGGCCGGGGGGCGGCCGCGGCAGCGCGACAGTTCCTGCTCCTTCCAGGCCGCGCAGGCCGTGCGGCCACCGAGGCGGCGGCGCTCGCGCTGCGGTCGGGCTTCCCCCAGCGGGTGGGCCGCAGCCGCCTCGCCGTGGCCGTCGCGCCCGGGGTCTCCGACAGCGAGCTGCCGGCGCTCGTCCTGCGCCACCACCTGGCCGCGACGCTCGGCGTGGACGGGGTCGAGCTGGCCGTGCGGGTCGGCGCGACGAGGCCGAACGGCAAGCCCGTCGTGCAGGTGTCGGGCCGCGACGGGCGCGTCCTGGCCTACGCGAAGGTCGGCTGGAACGAGCTCACCCGGCCGCTGGTCGCCGCCGAGGCCGAGGCGCTGCGAGGGTTCGCCCGCGGCGACGGCGCGCGCACATTCCGGGTCGCGGGGCTGCTCCACGCCGGCGAGTGGCAGGGAAACACGCTCACCGTGGTCGAGCCGCTGGTCGGCGGCGCCGCCGTGACGGCCTTCGCCCCTCCGCGCGACGCCACGCACGAGCTCGCCCTTGGTGGCGCCGTCGCCCGGTCGCCGCTCCACGAGAGCGGATGGTGGACGGGTGTGCGCGGACGCATCACCGCCGCCGGGGCCGACCTCGACGCGGCCGCCGACGCGATCGCCGCCGAGGCGGGCGAGCTCCTGCTCGGGTTCGGGCGCGGCCACGGCGACTGGACGCCGTGGAACATGCGCCGCATCGACGGCCGACTGGTTGTGTGGGACTGGGAGCGCAGCGGCGACGGCGTGCCCGTCGGCATCGACGCGCTCCACTACGGCCTGCTCGTCGCCCTGAACGCGCGCAAGCTGCCGCCGCCGCGCGCGGTCGCCGACACGCTCGCGCGCGCGCCCGCGTGGCTGGACGACCTCGACCAGCCCCACGACGCTGCGCGCATCATGTTGTGCCTGGAGCTGCTCGAGATGTCGCTGCGCTATGCCGAGGCCCGCCGGGCCGGGGTGACGGTGCGGCACGATCGCTTCGGGACGGCGCTGCATCAGCTGCTCGACCTCCGGCCGTCACACCCGCCGGGAGCGTGACCGGATGACGCGGCCGCCACGCGACGCCGCACTCGCCGAGCCGGCGGGGGCGGCCCTCCGCGCCGTCGGCGAGGCGGTGACCGCGATGGCGGCGGCACCCTCGCTCGAGACGACGCTGCATGCGCTCGTCCAGGCGGCGCGGCGGCTCGCGAGCTGCCGGTATGCCGCGGTCGGCGTGCCGGACGGAGGCGGCGGCTTCTCGCACTTCATCACCGACGGGATGAGCGACCAGCTGATCGCGGCGATCGGTCCGCTGCCCCGCACGCACGGCCTGCTCGGCGCGATGCTCGAGCGGCCCGTGCCGCACCGCACGGACGACATCTCGCGCGACCCCCGCTTCGAGTGGTGGCCCGCCGCCCATCCGCGCATGCGCTCGTTCCTCGGTGTGCCGATCGTCTCGGGCGGAGACGTCGCCGGCGCCTTCTATCTGACCGAGAAGATCGGCGCCGACGAGTTCTCGGACGCAGACCAGGAGCTGATCGAGCTCTTCGCCGCCCACGCGGCCGTTGCGATCGCAACGGCGAGCGCCCACGAGCGCAGCCGCGAGCTCGGCGTCGTCGAGGAGCGAAACCGGCTCGCACGCGATCTGCACGACGCCGTCTCCCAGACGCTCTTCTCGCTCACGCTCACGGCCGAGGCGGCCGCCGAGCTGCTCGATCGCGATCCGGCCGCGGCCCGTGCGCGGCTCGACGAGGTGCGCCGCCTCGCCGCCGAGGCCCGCGCCGAGATGCGCTCGCTCGTCTTCCAGCTACGGCCTGCCGATCTCGAGGCCGACGGCCTCGTCGCCACGCTGCGAAAGCACGTCGAGGTGCTGGGCCGGGTGCACCCGACGCGCGTGGAGATGCACGTCCACGGCGATGCGCTGCCGGCGGCGAGCGCCCAGCGCGAGCTCTACCGGATCGCCCAGGAGGCGCTGCAGAACGCGCTCAAGCACTCCGGCGCGGGGACCATCCGCCTCGACCTCGAGCTGGGGCCGCAGGCGGCGGTGCTGACCGTGACCGACGACGGCGCCGGCTTCGACCCGGCCGATCCGATCGTCCGCTCGCAGCACCTCGGACTGACCGTCATGGACGAGCGGGCACGGGCCGTGCACGGCCGGCTCGAGCTGCGCTCCCGGCCCGGCGCGGGCACGACCGTCCGCGTCGAGGTGCCCCATGGCTGACGGCGCGATCCGGGTGCTGATCGCCGACGACCACCCCGTCGTGCGCCAGGGCCTTCGCTCCTACCTCGAGCTGCAGCCCGACATTGTCATCGCCGGCGAGGCCGGCGGGGGCGTCGAGGCGGCTGCGCAGGTCGAGCGCCTGGCCCCCGACGTCGTCCTGCTCGACATGGTGATGCCGGGC
>DASXZF010000292.1:0-6774 GCA_036502065.1 Gaiellales bacterium | reverse complement strand
CTCCCGACGCCCGCTGCACCGCCGACTTGATCGCGCTCGTGACGACGCTTCCGATGCCGTGGTCGGTGCCGCCCAGGAACGAGCTCACCGCCAGCAGCAGGACACCGACGGCCATGGCCAGGCCGACGTACTCGACGGTGCCCTGGCCGCGCTCGTCGCGGCGGATGCGCCACCTCAGGCTGAGCAGGCGGCACTGGAGCGCCGCGGCTGCATTGATCATGAATTCCTCCTCGGGTCGCTTGACCCCTTCAGCGTCGCCCGGGTCACCGTCACGGAACAACGCGCGGGCCGCCACGCGAGCGTGCCGTTAGGCGCACACCTCTCGACACTCCCCATTTCGGGTGATCGGCCCCTACCACGTTCGTGCCGATTCAGACTCTCGTGGCCCGTTTCACCCGTCTGCTGCTCGCGTGCGTTGCCGTGCTGCTCCTCGCCCCCGCCAGCGCCTTCGCCAGCCAGATGATCGATCGCAGCGCGACGCACGTCAGCATCGCGGTGAACAGCCGGCACCGTGCGGTCGTCTCGTACATGCGCGGCGGCACCTGGCACCACGTGCTCGTGTGGGGAGCGATGAATGCGCTGCCGCCGTCCAGGGCGCACAAGCAGGTCAAGTTCAAGCTCGACTACACCGGCGGCTACGGCAGCTTCGGCACGGGCTACTGGAAGACGATCGTGGCACACAACGTGTGCGGTCGCTACAAGGGCCCGGCGCTGCACTGGCTCGTCGTCGCCTGCACGACGCCGAACGGCGAGAACTGGGCCGTGCAGTCGTGGCAGCGCATGCTCCCAAACTCGGGCGAGAAGCCGACGAAGGCCCTGCAGAGCGCCCACGAGCTGCACGTGTCGCACTGGACCGGGCCGCTCCCGGTGCTCTGGCTCAAGTGGGACTGGGTGTACGGCGGCCAGTACGAGCACCTGTACGGGAAGTACTCCTACCAGGGCGTCGCCGTCCACGGCTTCGGCGCGACGAACATGGGCAACCCGACCGACTCCTACGGGCGCAACATCTACGTCGACACGCTCAGACCCACCGCGTGGACGACCGGCTACCGCCAGACCGGCGGCTGGATGCGCTTCAACAGCTTCCTGGCCCACAACCCGCACGGGAACTTCTGCGCCGGAGTCTTCGGCGGCATGTTCGGGCGCGGGCCGAAGGGCAACGGCAGCGAGTACCGCGCGAGCGCCATGGGCCCGGGCGTGACCCCGATCGTCTACTGGCAGGGGCCGCCGCCGGGGTACTACCAGGCGGGCGGGTTTCCGCGGCGCGACAACGGCCAGCCGAACTACGACGAGGCGCCGACCGCCCCCGCCGCGTTCGTCCACCAGTACTCGAAGGTGTTCGACCAGAGCTTCACGCAGGAGGAGCAGGCCGTGGCCGGCGCCGGCGACTCCTGCTACTCGTCCGCCGACAAATAGCCGCGCGCGGCTACCTGCCGATCACGAAGCCGCCGCCCGAGACGTCGAGCAGGCATCCCGAGACGAACGACGCCTCGTCGGAGAGCAGCCAGACGATCGGGCGCGCCACCTCGTCTGCCTCGGCGACCCGGTGCATCGGGATGGTGGCGTCGATCTCGGCCCGCCTGACGGGGTCTGTCAGACGCTCGGCGGTCATGTCGGTCATCGTCATCCCGGGCCGGACGGCGTTCACACGCACGCCCTCGGCGGCCACCTCCTTGGCCAGGCCGACGGTCAGCGTGTCGACCGCGGCCTTCGACGCCGCGTAGTAGGCGGCACCGCGGCGCCCGCCGATCGTGGCCGACATCGACGAGACGTTCACGATCGCCCCGCCCGGGCCGCCGTTTCGGGCCGCCATCCGCCGCACCGCCTCGCGGCAGCAGAGCACCGTGCCGACGACGTTCACCGTGTAGAGCGGCGCGATGGCGGCGGCGGTGACGTCCTCGATCGGGTCGCGGCCGCCGTCGACCCCGGCGTTGTTCACGAGGCCGGCCAGCGGCCGCTCGCCGCGCCACTCGTCGACCACCGCGAAGAGGGCGGCCACCCCGTCCTCGGTCGAGACGTCCGCCGGCACGCCGCGCGCCTCGCCGCCGCCTGCCCGGATCTCGGCGACGAGGGCCTCGGCAGCCTCCGCGCTCGAGCGGTAGTTGACGACGACGCCGTAGCCGCGAGCCGCGGCCAGGCGCGCCGTCGCGGCTCCGATGCCGCGCGCCCCGCCCGTGATGACGACGACCCCGCCCACCTCAGCCGTGCCCCACGAGCGCGCCGCCGTTCACCTGCAGCACCTGGGCGGTCACGTGCCGGGCCTCCGGCGAGGCCAGGAAGCGCACCGTCGCCGCGACGTCCTGCGGCCGGCCCTCCCTGCCGACGAGCGTCTCGGAGACGAGCCGGCGGCGGCGGTCCTCGGCCACGCCGGTGCCGAAGAACTCGGTGCCGTCGACGAACCCGGGCGCGACCGCGTTCACCGTGATCCCGGACTCGCCGAGCTGGGCTGCGAGCGTGTACGTCCACGCGATCACGCCCGCCTTGGCGGCGCCGTAGGAGCCGCCGCCGGGACGCAGCGCCGCGATCGAGCTCAGGTTGACCACCCGCCCGCCGGGCGCGCGCAGCGCCGGTCGCAGCGCCTCGGTGAGCAGCACCGCCGTAAGCACGTTCGCCCGGAAGTCGCGCTCCCAGTCGCGGGCGACGCCTGCGAGCCCGTCCTCCCCGCCGGTCGAGGCGATGCCGCCCGCGTTGTTCACGAGCACGTCGACGACCGGATCGGGCAGCCGGCCGATCGCGGCCGCGAGCGCCTCGACCTGGGCGACGTCGGCCAGGTCTGCCGCCATCCCGACGACCCGGTCGTCGCCGTGCCGTGCGTTGATCGCGGCGGCCGTCTCGCGCACCACCCCCTCGCGCCGGCCGACGATCACCACGGTGCGGTCGTCGGCCGCAAACGCCTCGGCCACCGCGCGTCCGATACCCGTTCCTCCGCCAGAGACCACCACCAGGCTCATTGCTCCCCCTTCACTACACTGCCCGGCACCATGCCACGCGCAGCCGACCTCTTCGTCCAGTGCCTCGAGAACGAGGGCGTGCGGTACGTCTTCGGCATCCCCGGCGAGGAGACGCTCGACCTGAACGACGCCCTCGACGCGTCGAGCCAGATCAGCTTCATTCCCGTGCGCCACGAGCAGGGCGCCGCCTTCATGGCCGACGCCTACGGGCGGCTCACGGGCCAGGCGGGCGTGTGCCTGGGGACGCTCGGGCCGGGCGCGACGAACCTCGTCACCGGCCTTGCCGACGCCTATCTCGACCGCGCCCCGGTGGTCGCGCTCACCGGTCAGACCGGGCTCGCCGAGATGCATAAGGAGAGCCACCAGTACATCGACATCGTGCGCATGATGAAGCCGGTGACGAAGTGGAACGCGCGCATCCACGACGCCTCGATCATCCCCGAAGCCGTGCGCAAGGCGTTCGCCGTGGCCGAGCGCGAGAAGCCCGGCGCGACCCACCTCGAGCTGCCCGACGACGTGCTCGAGAGCCAGTTCTCGGGCACGCCGGTGCCGCGTCGCGCCCGGCCGCTCGTCGAGCCGGTCGCCGGCGAGCTGCACCGGGCGGCGGCGCTGCTGCAGACGGCCGAGCGACCGGTGATCCTGGCCGGGAACGGCGTGGCCCGCCAGAGCGCGTCGGTGGCGCTGCGGCGCTTCTGTGCGCAGACCGGGCTGAACGTGATCACGACCTTCATGGGCAAGGGCGTCGTCGATGCCGACGACCCGCACGCCCTCTTCACCGCCGGCCTGCGGGCGCAGGACTATCCGGCCGGGTTCATGGGCCAGTCCGACCTCGTCGTCTGCGTCGGGTACGACCTGGTCGAGTGGTCACCCGTGGCCTGGAACCCCAGCCGCGAGCGCCGCATCATCTGCATCGACACCGTCGCCGCCGAGGTGGACGAGCACTACGTCCCCGACGTCGAGCTGACGGGCGACATCGCCCACATCCTCACCCACCTCGGCAACCTCGTGTCCGACAAGCCCCCCGCACGGATGACCACCCCGCACTATCAGGAGCTGCTGCGGGCAGCGCTCGAGCAGGGCTCCGACGACGGGTTCCCGATCAAGCCGCAGCGCGTGCTGCGCGACCTGCGCGAGCTGATGGGGCCCGACGACGTGCTGATCTCCGACGTCGGCGCGCACAAGCTCTGGATCGCGCGACTGTGGCCCACCCACAAGCCGAACACCGTCCTGATCTCGAACGGCGCCGCCGCGATGGGGTTCGCCGTCCCCGCGGCCGTGGCCGCCCGCATGGTGCTGCCGCGCGACCGCCGCGTGGTCACGATCTCGGGCGACGGCGGCTTCCTGATGAACTTCCAGGAGCTCGAGACGGCCAAGCGGCTCGGCCTCGCGATCGTGAACATCGTCTGGACGGACAGCGCCTACGGCGTCATCGAGATGCACCAGCAGCGCAAGTTCGGCCGCCTCGCGGGCACGAAGTTCGAGAACCCCGACTGGGTCGCGCTGGCCGAGTCGTTCGGCCTCGCCGGCCTCCGGGTCGGCGCCGCCGACGAGCTGACGCCGACGCTGCGCCGGGCGCTCGAGCTCGACGTGCCCTCCGTGGTTGAGATCCCGATCGATTACCGCGAGAACGTGCGGTTCTCGCAGCGCCTTGCCGACCTCGGCAAGGTCGAGGAAGGAGTGGTCTAGATGGCAACGACGACGGATCAGGTGCGCAAGCTCTACGTCGGCGGCGAGTGGTATGAGACCGGCGAGACGCTCGACGTCACCTCGCCCTACGACGGAAGCGTGGTCGCCCAGGTCGCCTACGGCGGCGCCGACGACGCCCGGCGCGCCATCGAGGCCGCGGCGACAGCGATGCGCACTCCCGTGCCGGCGCACGAGCGCGCGGCAGTCCTCGACCGCCTGGCCGCGATCGTCCGCGACCGCCGCGACGAGTTCGCCGAGACGATCTCGCGCGAGGCCGGAAAGCCGATCACGACCGCCCAGGCCGAGGCCGACAGGGCCGTGCAGACGATCTTGTTCTCGGCGGTCGAGGCGCGCTCGCTCGGCGGCGAGGTGATCGGCATGGATGCCCACCCCGCCGGCGGCGGTCACGCCGGGCTGGTGATGCGCCTGCCGATCGGGATCGTCGGCGCCATCTCGCCCTTCAACTTCCCGCTGAACCTGGTGGCACACAAGGTCGCCCCGGCGTTCGCCGCGGGCTGCGCCGTCGTCCTGAAGCCCGCGGGGGCGACGCCGCTCTCGGCCCTCCTGCTCGCGCAGGCGTTCGAGGAGGCGGGGCAGCCCGCCGGCTGGCTGAACGTCATCGTCGGCAAGTCGAGCGACATCGGCGACGCGATGATCGCCGACGAGCGCGTCCGACTGATCACCTTCACCGGCTCGTCCGCGGTCGGGTGGAAGCTGCGCGAGCGCGCGTCACGCAAGAAGGTGTCGCTCGAGCTCGGCAACTCGACGCCGGTGATCGTGCTGGCCGACGCCGATCTCGACAAGGCCGCGGGCGCCGTGGCGACGAACGGCTACTCGTTCGCCGGCCAGAGCTGCATCTCGGTGCAGCGCGTCTACGTGCAGGAGTCGGTCTACGACGACTTCGTTGCCCGGCTGCGGCCGAAGGTCGAGGCGCTCGTCACGGGCGACCCGCTCGACCCGGCCACGCAGGTCGGCCCCGTGATCGACCAGGGCAACCGCGACCGCATCATCGACTGGGTCAAGGAGGCTGTCGGAGGCGGCGCGACGCTGCTCGCGGGCGGCGCGGCCGACGACGCAGGCCTGCTGCGCCCGACGCTGCTCGGCGACGTCTCACTCGACATGAAGGTGGCCTGCGACGAGGTCTTCGGCCCGGTGGTGACGCTCGCGCGCATCCGCGATCTGGACGAGGCGGTGACGAAGGCCAACGGCACCGGCTACGGCCTGCAGGCGGGCATCTTCACCTCGAACATCACGACGGCGATGCAGGCGACGCGGCAGCTCGAGTTCGGCGGGGTCATGGTCAACGAGGCCCCCACCTTCCGCGCCGACCAGATGCCGTACGGCGGCGTCAAGGACTCCGGCAACACCCGTGAGGGCCCGCGCTACGCGGTGCACGAGATGACCGAGCCCCGGCTCGTCGTCATCGCCTACTGATCGCGGAGCCGAGAAGCGGGGACTGTCCCCACGGGGACAGTCCCCATTCCACCGGCGGCTACTCAGCCAGGACGGCGAGGGTGGCCGCCGTGCTGTCGCGCAGCGCCAGCAGGTCGTAGCCGCCCTCGAGCACCATCACCGGCCCGGCGCCGATCCCGCGCAGCTCGCGCGTCATCGTCGCGAACGCCCCCGCGGTCAGCCCGAGGTCGGTGAGCGGGTCGGCGGCGTGTGCGTCGAAGCCGGCCGACACGAGCAGCAGGCCGGGATCGAACGCGCGCAGAGCCGGCAGCGCCTGCGAGCGAACGGCGTCCAGGAACGCGCCCTCGGACGTCCCGGCGCGCAGCGGGATGTTCACGTTCGCGCCGGCGCCCTCACCGCCGCCCCGTTCCGATGCCGCGCCCGTGCCGGGGTAGAACGGGTACTGGTGCAGCGAGACGTAGAGCACGGAGGGGTCTTCCCAGAACGACGCCTGCGTCCCGTTTCCGTGGTGCGCGTCCCAGTCGAGGATCGCAACCCGCTCGACGCCGGCGGCGCGCGCATGCGCCGCGGCGACGGCGACGTGGTTCACGATGCAGAATCCCATCGGCAGCGCCCGCTCGGCGTGGTGCCCCGGCGGGCGCCCGCATGTGAACCCCGCGGCGATCTCGCCCGTGAGCACCGCATCGACGGCCGCGATCGCCGCCCCCGAGGCACGCAGCGCGGC
>DASXZF010000291.1:0-22123 GCA_036502065.1 Gaiellales bacterium | reverse complement strand
CTGAACGTGCTGCCGGGAAACACGGCGAGCGTGATCCTCGGCCGCAACGCGACGCCCGCGGCCGAGCGCATCCTGACCAAGCGGATGCACCTCGACCAGCCCGCGACCACTCGCTACGCCGACTGGCTCGGCGGGTTCGTGCACGGCGACCTCGGGAACTCCGCCGTCGGCCTGGCCCAGGGCGAGAAGGAGCCGATCTGGCACCAGATCTCGGGTCCGCTCAAGAACTCGGCCATCCTCGCGGCGCTCGCGGCGCTCTTCATGATCCCGCTCTCGATCGGCCTGGGGGTGATCGGTCCGATCTTTCCCGGCAAGCCGGTCGACCACATGATCTCGATCTTCTCGCTGGCGGCGATCGCGCTGCCCGAGTTCGTCACCGGATCGCTCCTGATCGGCGTGTTCTTCGTCGCGCTCGACTGGCTGCCGCCCGTCGCGATCGTGCCGCCCGGCGGCAACCCGCTCGACAAGCCGTCGCAGCTCGTGCTGCCGGTGCTGACGCTGCTGTTCGCGTCGCTCGCGGCCGGCGTGCGGATGGTGCGCGCCGGCATGACCGAGGTTCTGCAGACCGAGTACGTGCAGACCGCGCGCCTCAATGGCGTTGCCGAGCGGCGGGTGCTGCTGCGCTACGCGCTTCGAAACGCGCTTGCGCCGAGCGTGCAGGTGATTGCCCAGAACCTGCAGTGGCTGATCGGCGGCATCATCATCACCGAGAACGTGTTCGCGTATCCGGGCATCGGCACGACGCTCGTAAATGCGGTGCAGAACCGCGACGTCACCGTCGTGCAATCGGTCGCGATGCTGATCGCGATCGTCTACGTCGTGCTGAACCTGCTCGCCGACCTGGCCGTGATGCTGCTCGTGCCGAAGCTGCGGGAGCCGGCGTGAGAGCCCGCTTCCGGTTCCTGCGCACAGGGTCGGGCGCGATCGGCGCGAGCATCGTCACGTTCGTCGTGCTGGTGGCGATCTTCGGGCCGTACGTCGCGCCGCACGACCCGACGGCGCCGGTCGGCCTGCCGCTGTCGGGGCCGTCGAGCCACGCGCTGCTCGGCACCGACTTCCTCGGGCGCGATGTGCTGAGCCGTGTGCTCTACGGCGGCCGCTCGGTGATCGGCTTCGCGTTGGCGGCGACGCTGCTCGCCTATGCCGTCGGCCTCACGATCGGACTCGTCGCGGGCTACACGCGCTCGCTCGTCGACCCCGTCCTCATGCGCGCCGTCGACGTGATGCTGGCCTTCCCGCCGCTGCTCTTCCTGCTCGTTCTGATCGCCGGAGCCGGGACGGGCATTGCGGTGCTCGTCGTCGGCGTCGCCGCCATCCAGGCGCCGGGCATCAGCCGCATCGTGCGCACCGCGACGCTCGAGGTCTCGACCCGTGGCTACGTCGAGGCGGGGATCGCCCGCGGCGAGCGTGCCTTCGCGGTCATCGGCCGCGAGGTGCTGCCGAACATCCTCGCGCCGGTGCTGGTCGACGCCGGGCTGCGCTTCACCTACTCGATCCTGATCATCGCGTCGGTGAACTTCCTCGGTCTGGGACTGCAGCCGCCCAACTCCGACTGGGCGCTCATGATCAGCGAGAACCGGACCTATATCCAGCTGAACGCGTGGTCGGTGCTCGTCCCGGCCGCGATGATCGGCATGCTCACGATCGGCATCAACCTGACGGGCGATGCGATCGCGCGCAGCCTCGGCCGCTCGTACGTCCCGCGCACAATGAGGAGCGTGGCCGGGTGAGCACAGGCAGCGGCGCGCCTGTGATCCGGGTCGACGATCTCAGCATCCACCTGCAGACCGGCGAGCCCGTCGTCGAAGGCGTCACCTTCGACGTCGCGGCGGGCGAGATCGTCGGCCTGGTGGGTGAGTCCGGCAGCGGCAAGACGACCACGGCGCTCTCGCTGCTCGGCTACACGCGCCCGGGCGTCGTGGTGCGCGGCGGCACCGTCGAGGTGGGCGGCGAGAGCGTCCTGCACCGCGACGGCCGGGCGCTGCGGAACCTTCGCGGCAAGACCGTGTCCTACGTGCCCCAGGACCCCGGCGGTGCGCTCAACCCGTCGATGCGCGTCGGCGCCGCGATCCTGGACGTGCTGCGCGCCCACCGCGCCGGCGCCCGCTCGGACGAGTCGGTGCGCTCGGCGCTCGAGCGGGTCGAGCTCGGCTCCGACCCGGGCTTCGCCCACCGTTACCCCCACCAGCTCTCCGGCGGCCAGCAGCAGCGGGTGACGATCGCGATGGCATGCGTCTGCGATCCGCCGGTGGCGGTCCTCGACGAGCCGACCACGGGCCTCGACGTGCTCACCCAGGACCGGATCCTGGCGGAGCTTCGGCGGCTGCGCGACGAGGACGGCATGGCGATGGTCTACGTCACCCATGACCTGGCCGTCGTGGCGCAGATGGCCGACCGGATCGTGGTCATGTACGCGGGGCGGATCGTCGAGAACGGGCCCGCGGACGAGGTGATCGAACGGCCGCGGCATCCGTACACACGCGGGCTCGTCGAGGCAATTCCCGACTTCCGTCATCCACGCGCGCTGCGCGGCATCGCCGGCGTGTCGGTCGGCGTCGGCGACTGGCCCGACGGGTGCGCCTTCGCGCCGCGCTGCGCCCACCAGCAGCTGCGCTGCCACGAGGCCCTGCCCGAGCTCGAGGAAACGGTCCCGGGGCATCATGTCCGCTGCACCCGCTGGATGGAGCTCGACCTGCACGAGTCGGGCCGCGGCGGCGGCCGTGAGCGGCGCGCAGCGGCGACCGAGGCGCCGCTGCTCGATGTGGCGGGGCTCGAGGCCCGCTATCGCAGCCAGCGCTCCGGCCGGCCGGCCGTCGACACGGTGTCGTTCGCCGTCCCCCCGGGACGATGCGTTGCCCTGGTGGGCGAGTCGGGCAGCGGCAAGACCACGATCGGCCGCTGCATCGCCGGGCTGCATGTGCCTGCGGCCGGCACGATCAGCTTCGACGGCCTGCCGATCGCGGGCGCCGCCCGCAAGCGTCCGCTCGAGGTGCGACGGCGGATCCAGATCGTGTTCCAGAACCCGTTCGAGTCGCTCAACCCGCGCCAGCGCGTGCGCTCGGCGATCGTGCGGCCCCTGCGGGTGCTGCGCAAGCTCTCGCGCGCCGAGGCCGACCGCGAGGTGGGCGAGCTGCTCGAGCGCGTGAAGCTGCCGGCCCGGCTCGGCGACCGCTTCCCCGTCGAGCTCTCCGGTGGCGAGCGCCAGCGGGTGGCGATCGCCCGGGCGCTGGCGGCGCGGCCCGATCTCCTGATCTGCGACGAGGTCACCTCGGCGCTCGACGTGTCGGTCCAGGCCGCCGTGCTCGAGCTCCTGCAGGAGCTGCAGCGTGACCTCCATCTGAGCATGCTCTTCATCACTCACAACCTGGGCGTGGTCGCCTGCGTGGCCGACACGGTGCTCGTCATGGACCAGGGCTCCCTGTGCGAGACGGGGCCGGTCGCAGACGTGCTCGCGACGCCGACGCACGAGTACACCCGCCGTCTGCTGGCGGCGGCGCCGTGCCTGCCCGACGCCGCCCTGTGAGCGGTCTGGTCGCCGTCTGCGGGGGCACGCTCGTCGCGCCCGACGGCTCCCGGGCGGGCGATGTCCTGATCCGCGACGGCGTGATCGAGCAGGTGGGGCACGTCGACCGATCGCGTGCCGAGATCGTCGATGCCTCCGGCTGCCTGGTCATGCCGGGCGCCATCGACGTCCATACCCACATCTTCGGCGCCGTCGCGGCCGACACCCGCTCCGCCCTCTGCGGCGGCACGACCTCGATGCTCGCGTTCGTCGACGCCGAGCCGGGCGAGCGGCCGGTCGAGGCGGCCCGGCGCACGATCGCCGACGAGCTGCCCCGCGCGCACGCCGACGTCGCGCTGCACACCGTCATCTGGGAGCCGGCCGCGTATCGCCCCGGCGACATGCGCGCGGTGGCGGCGCTCGGCGTCGCCAGCGTCAAGCTCTGGCTCGCCTACATCGAGCTCGGCATCATGGCCGACGACGACGTCGCCTTTGCGGTCATGCAGGAGGCGGCCGGGCTCGGCATGGTGGTGCTCGCCCACTGCGAGAACGGGCGCGTGGTCGACGCGCTGACGCGGGCGCTGGTCGCCCGCGGCGAGCTCGGCCTGGGATCGTTGCCCCGCAGCCGTCCGATCGCGCTCGAGGCCGAGTGCGTCAACCGCTTCCTGGTCATGGCCGAGCTGGCCGGCGCGACGGCGTATGTCGTGCACGTGACCGGTGCGCGGCCGCTCGAGGAGATCGCGTCGGCGCGTGCGCGCGGCCAGGAGGTGTACGCCGAGGGCTGCCCGCACCACCTGCTCTTCGACGAGTCCCACCACCACGGGGAGGACGCCGTGCGCTTCGTGATGACCCCGCCGCTGCGCCCGCTCGCCGACCGCTCGGCGCTGCGCGCCGCGCTCCGCGACGGCGGCCTCGACACCTACGCGTCCGACCACTGCCACCTGCGCCTCGACCGTGACAAGCTGCCGCTGCTCGGCGACTTCTCGCAGGTGCCGACCGGCCTGCCCGGGATCGCGGCGCGGCTGCCGCTCGGCCTCGCACTCACAGGCGACGACGACGGGCCGAGCGTCGAGCGGCTGGTCGAGGTGGCCTGCGCCGCGCCCGCGCGGATCTTCGGCCTGGCTCCCCGCAAGGGGGCGATCGCCCCCGGTGCCGACGGCGACGTCGTCGTGTGGGACCCGTCCGAGCGCAGCGTGCTCACGCTCGATGCGATGGCCGACGGACTCGACTGGACACCGTACGAGGGCATCGAGGTGCCCGGCCGGATGCGGCACGTGCTCGCCCGCGGCGAGCGGGTGCTGGAGGAGAGCCGGTTCATCGGCGACGAGCATCGGGGCGCGTATCTGGCGGTGCACCGGTGAGCGGCGCAAGCGCGATCGTCACCGGGGCGGCGTCGGGGATCGGCCGCGCGATCGCGATCCGGCTGGCGGCCGACGGCTTCGACGTGATCTGCGCCGACATCCGCCGCGACCCGATCACGGGCGGCACGCCGACCGTCGCGGTGATCGCCGCAGCCGGGGGCAGCGCCGTCGCGGTCGACGCCGACGTGTCCAGTCCGTACGACTGCGATGGGCTGGTGACGACCGCCGTGCAGCGGTGCGGGCGCCTGTCGGTGCTCGTCAACAACGCGGCCATCGCGGGCAGCCACTCGCGGCCGCTGATCGACACCGAGGATGCCGACTTCGACGCGATCATGGCGGTGAACCTCCGCGGCCCGTTCATGCTCTGCCGCGCCGCGGTGCGCCAGATGCTGGCGCAGGAGGCCCGCGACGAGGTGCGCGGCCGGATCGTGAACATCACCTCGCAGCACGGTCTGGTCGGCTGCCCGGGTCACTTCTCCTACGCCGTCAGCAAGGGCGGCCTGATCCAGATGACCAGGCAGATCGCGGTCGAGCACGGCGCCCACGGCATCCTGTGCAACTCGGTGTCGCCGGGCAAGATCGTCACCGGCACGCCGGGCGATCTGAGCACCGAGGAAGCCGGCCTCGCCTACGTGCGCTCGCGCACGCCGTTCGGCCGCCTGGGCCGGGCCGAGGACGTGGCCGCCGCGGTTGCCTACCTCGCCTCCGAGGCCAGCTACACGAGCGGCGCGAACCTGATGGTCGACGGCGGCTGGATGGCGTACTGAGCGGCGTATGCGCGCGGTCGTGATGTCACGCCACGGTGGGCCGGAGGTGCTCGAGCTGGTCGAGCGGCCGGACTCCGTCGCCGGTCCGGGGGAGGTGCTCGTCCGCGTCGCCGCCGTCGCGGTGAACCGGCTCGACATCTGGGTGCGCGAGGACGTGGGCCACGCGTATGCCGCGCGGCTTCCGGTCGTGCCGGGCTACGACATCGCCGGCGAGGTGATCGCGATCGGCGCAGGCGTCGCCGACGTCGAGGTCGGAAGCGAGGTGTACGTCCACTACGACTACGCGTGCGGCCGCTGCGTCCACTGCCTCGAGGGCGACGAGGCGTCGTGCGCGGACTACGAGGTGATGGGCGTCCAGCGCGACGGCGGGTACGCAGAGCTCGTGGTCGCACCGGCGGCCAACATCTTCGCCCTGCCTGACGGGCTGTCCGCGGCGACTGCGGCAGCCGCCGGCTCCGTCTACCTGACGGCCCACCGCATGCTGTTCGCCCGCGCCGGCCTGCGTGCGGGCGAGACGGTGCTCGTGACCGCCGGCGGCTCCGGCGTCGGCGGGGCGGCGATCGCGCTCGCGCAGATGGCCGGTGCCGAGGTGATCGCGACGGCGTCGACCGAGGGCAAACGCGCGCGGCTGCGAGCGGCGGGGGTCGAGCACGTCCTCGACCACACCGCGGCGGGGTGGCCGGCCGATGTCCGCGTGCTCACCGGCGGCGCCGGCGCCGACGTCGCCGTCGACCACGTCGGCCGGGCGACGTTTGCGGGCGCGCTGGCTGCGCTTGCCAATCGCGGGCGGCTCGTGATCTGCGGCGCGTCGTCGGGCGCGCACGCCGAGCTCGATCTGGTCGACGTCTTCGCCCGCCAGGTCTCGATCATCGGCTCGAGCGACGGCTCGCGCCGCGAGCTGGTCGAGGTGTTGCGCCTCCTCGCCGAGGGCCGGGTCGACCCGCCGCCGATCGCGGCGGTGCTCCCGCTCGAGCGCGCGGCCGACGCACAGGCGCTGCTCGAGTCGCGCGACCACTTCGGCCGCGTCCTGCTCGACCCCCGCCTGTAAGCGTTCACGCCGACGTCCAGAGCTCGAGCAGCAGCGCGGCGAGCGCCTGCGGCTCCTCGCGAAACGGCGGGGCGAAGTGATGCAGCTTCGGGAACACATGCTCGCGCGCGTCGGGGCACACCTCGGCGAGACGGCGCGAGACGGCCTCCCACCGCGGATGGCTGCGGCCGCCGCGGATCGCGAGCACGGGCGCGCGGATCGCGGCGAGGTCGGCAGTCACGAACCCGGTCTCGCCGATCAGCATCCGGTACAGGAGGTTGTCGTGGAGGTTCCAGCGGGGCGGGGCGTTCGGCGGCGGCGGCCGCAGGCCGGGTCGCATCAGCAGCTGCCGAAACGCGGTCATCCGCTCGGCCTGGGGTAGCGGCGCCAGCTCGCGCTGGCACGACCTCCAATCGGCCTCGACGGCGTCCCAGTCGTCGTCGCCGATGGAGGCCGGCTCGAGGATGGTGACGCTGCCGACCGAGTCGCCGAGCGCGAGCGCGGCCGCCAGAGCCACGGTCGCTCCGGCGGAGAATCCGGCCACGTGGCACGGCTCCGATCCGGCGGCGGCGGCGACGGCCCGCACCTCGACGTCCATCCCGTAGCGCGCTCCGGGCGGCAGTCCCCACACCCGCAGACCCAGCCGTTCCAGCCGCACGCGGTCGCCGAGGCTTTGGGCGAACGGCTCCATCGACGTGCCCGCGAACGGGTTGATCCAGAGCACCCGCACGGCGTCCAGTGTCCTCAGTACGCCATCCAGCCGCCGTCGACGAGCAGGTTCGTGCCGCTCACGTAGGAGCAGTCGTCGGAGGCCAGGTAGAGGGCGGCTGAGGCGACGTCCTCGGGCCTGCCGAGGCGCGAGAAGGGCGTGCGCGCGCGCGAGTAGGCGAGCACGTCGGGTGTGTCGGGCTCGTCGGCGGGCCGGGTGAGGATCTTGCCCGGCGCGATGGCGTTCACCATGATCCCGCGCGGACCGAAGTCGACCGCCAGCTGCCGCGTCAGGTTGACGACGCCGCCCTTCGCCGTGCAGTAGGCGACGTGACCCGGGGCGCCGATCATGCCGTGCTGCGAGGACAGATTGATGATCCGCCCGCGCGCCTCGGCGACCGGGTCCTGGGTGAGCATCTGCTGGACGGCCCGCTTGC
Source organism: Gaiellales bacterium (assembly GCA_036502065.1). Lineage (GTDB taxonomy): Bacteria > Actinomycetota > Thermoleophilia > Gaiellales > JAICJC01 > JAICJC01. Next base: position 14,321 of record DASXZF010000291.1, on the reverse strand, counting down.
AGCACAGGAACACGCCGCGCAGGCCGACCGCCATGATCGCGTCCCAGTCGTCCTCACCCGTCTCGAGCAGCCCCTTGGAGTGCGGCCCCGCCACGATGGCGTTGTTGACCATCACGTCCAGCCGCCCGGCGTGGCCGATCGCCGTCCGCACCAGCCGATCGATGTCGTCGGAGCGCGATGCGTCGGCCTTCACGAACTCGGCGCTTCCGCCGCTGCCCGCGATCACGTCCACCGTCGGCTCGCCGCCCTCGCGGGGGTCGGTGCGCACATCGCCGACCACCACATGGGCGCCCTCCTGCGCGAAGCGCACCGCCATCGCCCGGCCCAGGCCCGAGGACGCGCCCGTGATGGCGATCGTCTTTCCGGCCAGCCGGCCGCTCATGCGTCGTCGCCCGCCAGGCGCCGGTCGAGCTCGCGGAAGAGCGGCATCCCGAGCGGTCGCTGCATCTCCTCGGCCAGGTGCGCAACGACTCCGGCGGTGCGGGCGAGCAGCGCGAACCCGCGCACGATCGCGGCATCGAAGCCGAGGTCGGCCAGGGCCGCGCCGGCCGCGCCGGCGCCGTTGATCGGAAGCGCGCGGCCCGTCCGCTGCGCCTGCACGTCGGCCACGATCCGAAGCGCGCGCAGGTTCGCGCCGAGCGCACCGGCCTCCTGCGCGATCGCGTACATCCGCGGCGTGCGCGGGTCCTGCACCTTGTGGATCGGGTGGCCCAGGCCGGGGATGCGCCCGCCGGCCTCCAATCGCGCCGCCACCGCCGCGTCGGCCGCGATGCGCAGGTCGGCGTCGGTGTCCGTCGCCGCGGCGGCGACGATGTCGCCGAGGAACACGGCCGCGTCCTCGACGACGCCCAGGAACACCGAGCCCGCGCCGAGCAGGCCGGCGGCGACCGCTCCCTGCAGCGACTCCGGCGCGCCGGTGTGCGTGAGCCGCGCGGCGAGCACCGTCGGCGTGAGGCCGTGATCGGCCAGCGAGACGAGCACGGCATCGAGCAGCGTCGTCTCGCCTGCCGCCGGCATCCGGCCCTGCACGAGCAGGAACGTGAGCTCGGTGAATGTGACCCGCCCCATCAGCTCGTCGGCGAGGTTCCGCCCCCGGACGGTGATCGAGTCGGCCGTGGTCGAGCCGATGTCGGTGCGCAACCAGTCGTCGCTCATGCTCTCCTCTCGAAGTCGATCTCGGCCGCGGAGCGCTCGCGCGGCAGCTCGTGCTTGGCGACGCGGCCCGTCGGCGTGTGCGGCAGCTCGGGTACGGCCTCCATGTAGCGCGGCACCTTGAACGGTGCGAGCAGACCGGCGGCGTGTGACCGCACCTCCGTCAGGTCGGCGCCGCCGTCGTGCGGGACGACGAACGCCTTGATCTCCTCCTCGGACAGCTCCGACGGCACGCCGACGACGGCGACCTCGAAGACGGCCGCGTGGCTCGCGAGCGCCTCCTCGATCTCGGCCGGCGCGACGTTCTCGCCGCGGCGGCGGATCACCTCCTTCACGCGCCCGATGAAGGTGAAGATCCCGTCCGCATCGGCCGTGACCAGGTCGCCGGTGCGGAGCCAGCCGTCGGCGGCGAGCACCTGCGCCGTCTCGTCGGGCATGCCCCAGTAGCCCTTCATCACCGCCGGGTTTCGCAGCTCGAGCTCGCCCACCTCGCCGGGCTCCGCGGGCCGGCCGTCGCGCATGACGCGGCCCTCGTTGACGACGCCGAGCGTCGGGTGCTGGCGCACGCCGCCGAGCGTCCCGAACGGCCGCGTGCCGCGCGCCCAGATCGTGCCGTACGGCGTCTCCGACATCGCATAGCCGCACACGATGCGCAGGCCGAAGCGGGCCTCGATCTCGAGCTGGCGCGCTTCGGGCGGCGCGGGACCGGTGTAGCAGAGTCGCAGCGGGTTGTCCGCGTCGTCGGGCCGCTCTGGCTGGCGCATCAGGATCTCGAGCATCGCGCCGATCGCGTTGAACTCGGTGGCGCCGTGCCGCCGGGCGGAGTCGATGAACGTGCTCGCCGAGAAGCCCGGCAGAAGCGCCAGGCTCGCGCGGGCGCCGACCGAGCCCAGCATCGAGTAGGTCGGGGCGTTGATGTGGAAGAGCGGCAGCGAGGTCATCAGCCGGTCGTCGGGGCCGAGCTCCATCCACCACGGGAACCCCTCGCCCGCCATCACGTAGGCGCGGTGCGTCTGCGTCACGAGCTTCGAGCGCCCGGTCGTGCCGGATGTGGGGATCAGCACGGCGGCGTCGTCGGGCCCCGCGGGGCCAGGGTCGTCGGCGGCCCCGGGCTCGGTGAAGAGCCCCGCGACGTCGGCGACGTCCGCGGCGCCCCATTCGCAGGCGCCGGCCATGACCGGCTCGAGGCCGGGGTCGCTCACGACGAGCCGCGGCCGCACCTGCCCGATCAGGCCCGCCTGCTCTGCGTCGGCGCTACGTGGGTTGGCGGTGACGAGGATCGAGCCGACGTAGGCGGATGCGAGCCATGTGAACAGGTAGTCCGGCGTGCTGCGCATCGTGGCGAGGACGAGGTCGCCGTGGCCGATGCCGCTCGCGCGAAGCGCCGCCGCCGCCCGTCCGATCCGCTCGCGCGCCTGCGCGTAGGTGAACGACTCGTCGCCGGCCACGAGCCACACCTTGTCGGGCACGTCGGCGGTCGCCGCGTCGAAGAGGTCGGGGATCGTCTGCGGCATGGACGCGGATCATCGCGGGTTGCACCGACCCGGCGCAACCGCGTGCGCGTAGACTCGGCGGCATGACCGCAACGCCGTTTGCCGACGCCGTCGCCAGCTACCTGCGCGACATCCCGACGCCCTTCACGACCCCGGGGCACAAGCGCAACCCGGCCCTGGTCGGGGACGGCTCGCTGCTCCTCTGGGACGTCCCCCACCACGGTGGCGCGGACACGCTCCGAAACGAGCTCCAGGTGCTCGACCGGGCCGAGGAGCTCGCCGCGGCGGCCTGGGGCGCCGACATGTGCCGGTTCAGCCACAACGGCTCGACTCACCCCAACCAGGCGCTCTGCCTGGCCACGACGACGCCCGGCGAGCCCGTGCTCGTCCACCGCACCTGCCACAAGTCGGTGTACGCCGGCCTGATCCTGGCCGGTGCGCGGCCGGTGTGGCTCGCGCCGGACGTCTCGGACGAGCTGGGCATCCCGCTGGGAACGCCGGTCGAGCGGGTCGTGGCCGCGCTCGAGGCCGAGCCGCGCATTCGCACGGTGATCATGACCGAGCCCTCCTACGTCGGCGTGCTCTCCGACCTGCCGGCGATCGCGGCCGCCTGCCACGAGCGCGGCGCGGCGCTCATCTGCGACCACGCCTGGGCGGCGCATTTCGGCTTCGGATCGATGGTGCCGCCCAACGCGCTTGCGCTCGGCGCCGACGCGATCGCCCTCAGCACGCACAAGACGCTGCCCTCCCTCACCCCCGGCGCGCTTCTGCTCGCGCGCGACTCCGGCTTCATCGATCTCGGTCGCCTTGCGGCGGCGTTCGACCTGCTGCTGACGACGAGCCCGTCGGCCATGATCTATGCCACGATCGACCAGTGCCGCGCGCGCATGCAGGCCGACGGCGAGGGGCTGCTCGCGGCCGCCTGCGAGACGGCCCGGCTAGCGCGGGCGGGCGTCGAGCAGATCGATGGCCTGCGCGTCCTCGGCGACGAGGTCATCGTCGGCCACCCGTCGGTGATGATGCGCGACCCGCTGAAGCTCCTGATCGACCTCTCCGGCGCGCATGCCGACGGGATCGCCGTCGACCGCGCCCTGCGGGCGCGAGGCGTCGCGGTCGAGGGCGCCGACCGCCGCCTGCTCATCCCGCACATGACGGTCGGCGACGACGCCGCCCGCGTCGACATCCTCCTGCCCCTGCTTGCCGAGGCAGTCGACGAGTGCCGCGGGACGGCGCCCGAGATGCCGCCGGTCGCGACCTCGTGGCGCTCGCAGCCGGAGCTTGCGATGACGCCGCGTGACGCGTTCTATGCCGCCTCCGAGCGCGTGCCCGCCGATGCCGCCGTCGGCCGGGTCGCGGCCGAGTTCGCGGTGCCGTACCCACCGGGCATCCCTGCCCTCGCGCCGGGCGAGGTGGTCGGCGCCGCGCTCTGGGAGCAGATCCGGCACGAGGCGGCGCTGGGCGCCCGCATCGCCTTCGCCTCCGACCCGCAGCTCGGCAGCCTCAAGGTGGTGGCGGGCTGACACCTGCCGGCGCGGGCGCCGGCTCGCCGCTTGCCTGCACCAGCACGCCGACGACGACGATCGCACCGCCGACCAGGATCCCGGCCGACGGCCGCTCCGACACCGCGATCCACACCCACAGCGGTCCGAGCACGACCTCGAGCAGGGTGATCGTCGCGATCTCGGCCGCCGGGATCAGCCGCGCGCCGATGGAGAGCAGCGCAAGTCCAAGCCCGATCTGACCGGCGCCGAGCAGCACGAGCAGGACGAGGTTGCGCGGATCGACCGACCCCGGGTGGGCGAACGGCACCGCGCACACGAAGATCAGCACCTGCGCGAGGCACGTCGCGGGCGCCATCGACATGTGCCGGTGACGGCGGGTGATGACGAGGCTGACGGCGAACGAGAACGGGATCACCACCGTGAGCAGGTCGACCAGGATGCCGCCCGGCCCCGGCGCTCCCACCATCACCCCGACGCCGCCCAGGGCGATCACCATCGCGATCCACGAGCGCCGCGAGACGGACTCGCCGAGCACGAGCCAGGCGAGAAGCGCCGCGATCATCGGCGAGGCGGCCTGCAGGAACAGCACGCGCGCGACCGTCGTGTAGTTGAGCGCGACGATGAACGATCCCGAGGCCAGTGCGGTCGCGACGCTGACGCCGACCATCGCCCAGCCGCTGCCGCGGAACGACGCCCGCAGGCCCCGGCGCTGGCCGGCGCCCACGAAGATCGCAAGCGCGATGAACGCGAACATCGCCCGGCCCGTCACCTGGGTGCCGAGCCCGACGTGCAGCTCGCGCTGGAGCACCCCTGCGCTCGACCAGGCCACCGCCGCGAGGGCGACGTAGGTCTGACCGCGACGATGCAGCGAGCGCGACATGCTGTCGATCGCAACGGAGCTCGCCACGCTCGTAGTCAACCAGACCCGCGCCGCGCGGCGCGCAGGCCTCAGGCGGCCAGGTCGACCGCGGCGCCGGCGCCCAGCACGGCGAGGAGCGCCTCGGCGCAGGCAGGATCGAACGCGGTGCCGGTCTCGGACTCGATCAGCTCGAGCGCCCGCTCCTGCGACCACGGCTCGCGGTAGGCGCGCCAGCTCGTGAGCGCGTCATAGACGTCGCAGATCGAGAGGATGCGGGCCTCGAGCGGGATCTGCGCGCCGCGCAGCCCCCGGGGGTAGCCGGCGCCGTCGAGACGCTCGTGGTGGGCGAGCACGATCGGGATCTCCTCGTCGAAGCTGCCGACGTTGGCCAGGATGTCGGCGCCCGCCTGCGGGTGCGTCTTGATCGTGTCGTACTCGGCGTCGGTCAGCTTGCCGGGCTTGTTCAGAATGGCCGGAGCGATCTGCAGCTTGCCGATGTCGTGCAGCAGGCCCGCGACGGCCAGGCGGCGTAGCGCGGCGGCGGGGAGGCCGAGCTGCTCGCCGACCGCGATCGCGAGGGCGGCCACGTTCTCGGAGTGGGCGAGCGTCGAGGGGTCGTGGCCCTGCATGTCGGACTTGAGCGAGCTGACGTAGCCGCCGAGCAGCTTCGACTCGTCGTCGAGCAGGTCCTGCGCCCGTGCCCTGCGCGGAAGCGCGAGCGTCGGCGTGGCGAGCATCAGATCGCGTGACACGGCCGATGCGACGGCCAGGAACCCGCAAGCCTCGAGCGTGTGCCCGGCCCAGAACATCCACGTCCACACGGGCGAGAGCAGGTATACCGGGATCGATGTGCCGAGCCAGATGAGGCCGACGGCGATCGCGGCGTCGCTGAGCCGGCGGGTGAGCTGGTAGGTGTGCCACGTCCGCCGGGCGAGCCACGCGTACACGCCGCAGGCGGGCGTGAGCAGGACGTAGGCCCACGGCGTGACGCTGAGCGGCACGAGCGGCACGAGCGCCGGATGCCCGAGCCCGATGCCGCCGCAGACCACGAGCGCTGCGAGCGTGGCCCACGTCGCGCGGGCGATCACGCGCGATGGGTCGGCGAGCCGCGCGGGCAGAAGGAGCGCGATCGCAAGCACGATTCCGCCGACGGGCACCGCCAGGGCGCCGGCCAGGCCGACGGTCGCGTTGCGGCCATACGCGTCGAGGATGAATCCGGGCGTGGCCGAGGCGTGGATGATGAGCAGACCGGCCATCGCCAGGAAGGCGACGCCGACGAGCCCACCGCGCGCGTCGTGCTCGCGCCGGGCCACCCGCACCATCAGGAGCGCGGCCAGGAGGGCGGCCAGGGCGGCGCCGCCGACCGCCATCACGTGCGTCGGCGGCGAGACGAAGCTGCCGGTGACGGAGGCCGTACCCGTGCGCACGAGCGCGTACGCCGCCGCGGGAGCGACGGCGAGCACGATCAGCGCAGCGCGCAGCAGGCGACGGCCGTTCATCGCCCACTTAATCGGGTGGTGGCGCCAGGGATTGAGTCAGGTGCGAAACGCCGCTGCGCGCGCGTCGCGCGCGAGACTCGTCCGGGCGTACTCCGACGTCCCCGGCCCGAGCAGCTCCCCTGCCCCGGCGACCAGCGCTGCGTAGGCGGCGCTCGCAAGCAGCGAGCCCGTCGAGACGCGGCGCACGCCGAGGGTGCGCAGCTCGGAGACGGCCGGCGCGCCGGGAAGCGCGAGCACGTTCACGGGCGCCCCGACGGCTGCCACGACCGCCGCGATGTCGGCGGCATCGGTCAGCCCCGGTGCGTACAGGCAGTCGGCGCCCGCAGCGCGATAGGCGACGAGCCGGGCGATCGTGTCGTCGAGGTCGCCCGCGCCGTAGAGATGGTTCTCGGCTCGGGCGGTCAGCACCATCGGGTCGCCGGCGTGGGCCGCCTCGGCGGCAGCGGCCACCCGTTCGGCGGCGATGCCGACAGGGTCGATGGCCCCGGTGGCGGGGTCGTAGTCCTCGATCGAGCACCCGGCGGCACCGGCCTGCGCGAGCAGGCGCACCGTCTCGCCGACGCCGGCGAGGTCGTCGGCGAAGCAGCGCTCGCTGTCGACCGACAGCGGCAGGTCGGTGGCGGCCGCGAGCCGGGCGACGTGGGTTACGAGCTCGTCTCGGGTGACCGCCTGGTCGTTCTTGCCGATCGTCCAGGCGAAGCCCGCGCTCGTCGTCGCAAGCGCCGGGAACCCGCACCAGGCGAGCAGCCGGGCCGACCCCTCATCCCAGGGGTTCGGCATGACGAAGATCCCATCCTCTGCGTGCAGCTGCCGGAACCGCGCCCGGCGCTCGACGATCGACATTTAGGTCCCTCCCCGTGTGGTTGCGTGCTCCTCGGCGAAGAACTGCGGCAGGTGCTCGCGGTGAGCGTCGAGCAGCGCGTCCAGGAGCGGCCCGGCGACGTCGTAGCTCGCGACGAGCGGGTTTGCCATCAGCGCCTGCAGCGCGAGGCGGCGCTCGCCGGTGACCGCCGCGGCCACCGTCAGCCGCTCGTACGCCTTCACCTGCTCGACGAGGCCGAGCATCTCGGGCGGCAGCGGCCGCTGCGGCTTGGGATGGGCGCCGGCGGCGTCGATGCGGCACGGCACCTCGACCACCGCGTCGGCCGCGATGTTCGGGATGGCGCCGTCGTTGCGCACGTTCACGACCTGCGTGTCCCCGCGGTCCGTCGCAAGCGACTCGAGCAGCATCGCCGCCGCCTCGGAGTAGAACGCGCCGCCGCGCTGCTCGAGCAGCGCGGGCTTCACGTCGAGCGCCGGGTCGCGGTACATCTCGAGCAGCTCGGCCTCGATCCGCATCACCTCGCTCGCGCGCGTCGGGTGCTCGCGCTGCTCCTCGAGCGCCCGCTCGGTCAGATAGAAGTAGCGCAGGTAGTACGAGGGGATGGCGCCGACGAGCCGGATCAGGTCGCCGGGCAGGTCGACGTCCTCGCCGAGCTGGTCGGCGAACGTCTCGATCAGGCCCGGCAGCCGGTCGACGCCGTCGACGTGCACGCCGCGCTCCCACGAGAGGTGGTTCAGGCCCACGTGCTCGAGCTCCACCTGCGCGGGCTCAACGCCCAGCCGGTCGGCCAGCTGGCGCTGGAAGCCGATCGGGATGTTGCACAGGCCGATGGCGCGGTGGCCGTGATCGATCAGGGCCTGCGCGACGAGGCCGGCCGGGTTCGTGAAGTCGAGCAGCCAGGCGCCGTCGGCGCCCACTTCGGCCATGTCGCGGGCGATGTCGAGCACGACGGGCACGGTGCGAAGCGCCTTGGCGAAGCCGCCGGCGCCGGTCGTCTCCTGGCCGATCAGCCCGAAGCGTGCCGGCACGGTCTCGTCCTGCAGGCGGGCGGCAAGGCCGCCGACGCGCAGCTGCACGAGCACGAACGCGGCGCCGTCGATCGCGCGCCGGCGGTCGGTGGTGCACACGAGCCGGCCGCCGAAGCCCTGGCGGCGCAGGATCCGCTCGGCCAGGCCGCCGACGACGTCCAGGCGGCTCGGGTCGATGTCGTGCAGGACGAGCTCGGAGATGCCCAGCCGCTCGGCCCGCAGCCCCAGTCCCTCGATCAGCTCGGGGGTGTACGTGCTGCCGCCGCCGACGACGGCGATCTTGGGGGTTGAATCCACGGCTGGAGATTGTAATCTATGGCGGTGCATTCGTTAGGAAACTTTCCTGACATATTCATGGCCGAGATCGCGGGCCAACCGGAGGCCATCCGCCGGGCGGCGAAAGCCGCCGTCGCGCAGGCCGGGCAGATCGGCACGGTGCGGGCCGAGCTCGACCGCCGCTCGCGCGTGGTCCTGACCGGCATGGGCAGCTCCTACGACGCCTGCTACCCGGCGGCGACCCGGCTCGCTGCGGCAGGCGTGCTGGCCACGATGGTCGACGCGGCCGAGCTGCTGCACTTCCGCCAGGACGCGCTCGGCACCCAGACGCTGCTCGTGTGCGTGAGCCAGTCGGGCGAGAGCGCCGAGACGGTGCGGCTCGTACGCGAGCTGCGCGCCCGCGGCGACCGGCCCTGGATCGCAGCGGTCACGAACGGCGCCGGGAGCTCGCTCGCGGAGCTGGCCGATGTGAACCTCGACACCCGCGGCGGCGAGGAGCACGGCCCGTCGACGATGACGTTCGCGGCCACGCTCGTCATGATGGCGGCGGTCACACGCGCGCTGGCGGGGCTCGCGCCCGCCCCCGAGGCCGACGCCGAGGCTGCGGCGGCGGCCGCCGAGCGGCTCGTGGCCGATGCCGAGGCGGCGGCGCACGGGCTCGCGGCGTGGCTGGGCGGGCGGCCGATGCTGGCGCTGCTCGGCCGTGGCGGCTCGCGCGCAGCGGCCGAGATGGGCGCGCTCACGCTCAAGGAGGCGGCGCGGTTCCCGGCCGAGTCGCTGCAGTCGGCCCAGTTCCGGCACGGCCCGCTCGAGCTCGCCGGGCCCGAGCTGGCCGCCGTCGTCTTCGCATCCGAGCGGCGCACGCACGCGCTGGACATGGGCCTCGCCGACGAGCTCGTCGGCGCAGGCGCGGCGGTGCTCGTGATCGGCCCCGACGGCGCTGCGCCGGCCGGCGCCACCGGGATCGCGACCGGCGACGTCGCGCCGGGCCTGGCCTCGGCCGTCGCGATCATCCCGGTGCAGCTGCTGTCGTGGGCGCTCGCTCGCAGCCGCGGCCTCGCGCCGGGCACCTACACGATCGCGTCGAAGGTGACCACCCGTGAGTGACCCCCGGATCGCGCTCACCTTCGATACCGAGCACTGGAGCCACCCCTCGGCGGCCGACGTGCAGGAGCGCATCCTCGACGTCCTCGCCGAGGCGGACGTGCTGGCCACCTTCTTCGTCCAGGGCCGGTGGGCGACCGCCTACCCCGAGTGCGCCCGCCGGATCGCCGTCGCCGGCCATCTCGTCGGAAACCACTCCCACCACCACGCCCCGATGGACATGCTCACCGACGCCGGCATCGAGCGCGATGTCGGTCAGGCCGAGGAGGCGATCCGCGCGCTCGCAGGCGTCGACCCGCGGCCGTGGTTCCGGTGCCCCTTCGGGTCCGGCCACGACGACCCGCGCGTCCTTCAGGCGCTCGGGCGCGCCGGCTACCGCAACCAGCACTGGGATGTCGAGCCCGACGACTGGAAGCCCGAGCGCACGCCGGCCGACCTCGAGCGGCTGGTCGTCGACGGGGCGTTCGCGCACGGCGACGGCGCGGTGGTGCTCCTGCACAGCTGGCCGCCGGCGACGATCGCGGCGCTGCCCGCGATCCTGCGCCGGCTGCGCGAGGGCGGCGCCCGCCTCGTGCGGCTCGACGAGGTGGTCGGATGAGCGGCCGCACAGTGCTCGCGGTCGACGGCGGCAACTCGAAGACCGACGCCGCGATCCTGGACGAGTCGGGCGGGGTGCTCGGCACGTGGCGCGGGCCGGGCGCGTCGTTCTCGCCCGCCGACCATCAGACCTCGATCGACAACCTCGACCGCGTCGTCCGCGCGGCGGGGCGGGCGGCCGGGATCGACGGCGGGCCGGTGGCCGACATCGGCGTCTTCTGCCTGGCCGGCGCCGACCTGCCGGCCGACGACCGCCGCATCCTGCGCTCCGTCGAGCGCCTCGGCCTGGTGGGCGAGCCGATGTTGCGCAACGACACCTTCGCCGTGATGCGCGCCGGGGCCGCCCGTGGATGGGGCGTCGCCGTCGTCTGCGGCGCCGGGTTCAACTGCACCGGGGTCGGGCCCGATGGCAAGCAGGTGCGCTTTCCGGCGCTCGGGCCGATCTCGGGCGATGCGGGCGGGGGCCAGGAGATCGGCATCGCGGCGGTGGGCGCGTGCGTGCGGGCCGGCGACGGCCGCGGGCCGCACACGGCGCTCGAGCGGGCGGTGCCGGCGTTCTTCGGCCTGCGCACGCCCCGGCAGGTGATGGTGGGACTGCACACCGGCAAGCTGGACGAGGGCCGGCTGTACGAGCTCGCCCCGACCGTGCTCGGCGCGGCGAACGAGGGCGATCCGGTCGCGGTCGCGATCGTCGAGCGGCAGGCGAACGAGGCGGCGGTGCTCGTGAACACCGCGTTGCGGCGCCTGCGGCTCACCCGCACCGATGCCGACGTCGTCCTGGGCGGCGGGGTCGCCCGCGCCCGCAGCCCGGTGTTCATGCGCCGGCTGGCCGAGCTCGTCGGCGAGTGCGCGCCCGACGCCCGTATCGCGGTCGTGGACGAGCCGCCCGTCGTCGGCGCGGCGCTGCTCGCGCTCGACCGGCTGGCGGTCTCAGACGGAGCCGACGGGCGGGTGCGCGCGGCGCTCGTCGCGTCGCGTTTCGTGCACAACGGCGCGGTATCCTGAGGAGGAGCCATGGCGCGGATCGTTCTCCAGGAAGTCACCAAGCGCTTCAAGGACGTGCGGGCCGTCGACGGCGTGTCGATGGAGATCGCCGACGGCGAGTTCATGGTGCTGGTGGGGCCGTCGGGCTGCGGCAAGACGACGCTCCTTCGCATCATCGCGGGGCTCGAGGAGCTCACCGACGGCGAGGTGATCATCGGCGACCGCATCGTCACCGACCTCGCGCCGAAGCACCGTGACATCGCGATGGTGTTCCAGAACTACGCGCTCTACCCGCACATGACCGTGGCGCAGAACATCGCCATCGGCCTCAAGCTGCGCAAGCGTCCCAAGGCCGACGTCGAGCAGCGGGTGGCCGAGGCGGCGCGCGTGCTCGGGCTCGAGCCGCTGCTCGCGCGCAAGCCCTCGGAGCTCTCGGGCGGCCAGCGCCAGCGCGTCGCCATGGGCCGCGCGATGGTGCGCGAGCCGCAGGCGTTCCTGATGGACGAGCCGCTCTCGAACCTCGATGCCAAGCTGCGCGTGCAGATGCGGGCCGAGCTCGCCCGGCTGCGCGACCAGCTGGGCACGACCACCGTCTACGTGACGCACGACCAGGTCGAGGCGATGACGCTCGGCGACCGCGTCGCGGTCATGAAGGACGGCGTCGTGCAGCAGCTCGACACGCCGCACAACCTCTACGCCCACCCGGCGAACATGTTCGTCGCGGCCTTCATCGGCTCGCCGTCGATGAACCTGTTCGAGGCATCGGTCGTGGGCGAGCAGATCGTCTTCGGCGGCCACCGGCTGCCGCTCTCCGGCGGACGCCTGCACGGCCATTCGGGCACCGTGGTGGTCGGGATCCGGCCGTCTGACTTCGAGGACGCCGACGTGTGGCACGACGACAGCCGGGCCGTGATCGACGTCGAGGTGCGCGTGGTCGAGGAGCTCGGCGCCGAGGCGAACATCATCTTCGCCGTCGAGGCGCGCACGGCGCTCGACGCCGGCGACGGGCGCACCCCCCAGGAGGAGGGCGGCGAGGAGGCGCAGGTGCCGCTCGTGGCCGAGGCGGGCACCACGGTGTGCACGGCCTGCGTCGACGCCCGCACCCGCGCTCGCCCCGGCGAGAGGGTGCGCCTGTCGGTCGACCCGTCGCGGCTGCACTTCTTCGACGGCGGGTCGGGTCAGGTCATCGCGCCGGCCGCCCCGGTGACTGCGGCGGCAGGCTGACCCTGAGAATCGGGGACAGTCCCCGATCCGGGACAGCCCCCTGGCGTGTCTCCGCTCAGCCCTTCACGCCGGTGAGCGTGATCCCCTCGATGAATACCCGCTGGGCGAGGAAGAAGATCACGATCACGGGCAGCATGAAGATCAGCGCCGCGGCCATCGTCAGGTTCCAGTCGACGTGGTGCACCGTGCGGAACGACGCCAGGGCGACCGAGAGCGTCTGCGAGTTCGGGTTGCCGGCCAGGTAGACGAGCGGCCCGTAGAAGTCGTTCCAGGAGTAGATGAAATTGAAGAGCGCGACCGCGACGATCGCGGGCTTGGCGAGCGGGATCATCACGCGGCGCAGGATCTGCAGGTGGCCGCCGCCGTCGACGCGGATCGCGTCGGTCAGCTCCTTGGGGATCGTCATGAAGAACTGGCGCAGCAGGAAGATCGAGAAGGCGTCGCCGAAGAAGTTGGGGATGATCAGGGGCTTGAGCGTGCCGATGAACTGGATCCCGGTCCAGTCGTGGTACTGCTTCGACCACAGGATGTAGAGCGGCACCGACGTCACCTGTGCGGGCAGCATCAGCGTCGCCAGCACCAGCAGCAGCACCACGTTTCGGCCCCGCCACTCGATCCGGGCGAAGGCGTAGGCCACCGGGACCGACGAGATCACGACGCCGACGGTCGAGAGGCCCGCGTAGAGGAACGAGTTCCACGTGTAGCGGGGCAGGTCGATGCTCGAGAACACCGTGCGGAAGTTCGACCACTCGAACGGGTGCGGGATCAGGCTGGCCGAGAGCGCCTGGTTGTCGGACATGAGCGCCGTCAGCAGCATGAAGAGCACGGGCAGCGCAAAGCCGATCGAGACGGCGATCAGCACCGCGTGGTTTGCGACGGCGAGCAGCATCCGCCGCCGCTTGACCGCCGCGGGCAGCTGGCGGGTGTGGGCGAGGGTGGCTACGACAGCCCTCCGCGGTAGTGCACCCACTTGCGCGCCGAGGCGAACAGGACCGCCGTCGTCGCCATCGTGGCGATGAAGAGCACCCACGCCATCGCGCTGGCGTAGCCCATGTGGAAGTACGTGAACGCCTGCTCGTAGAGCCAGACGCCGTAGAACAGCAGCGACCCCTGCGGGTCACCGGGCGACGTGCCGGCCGTCGTCGACGACACGAACGCCTGGTCGAAGTACTGGAAGCCGTCGATGACGCCGATCACCAGGGTGAAGAAGATCACCGGCGTGATCATCGGCAGCGTGACGTGCCGGAACCGCTGCCAGGCGTTTGCCCCCTCGATCGAGATCGCCTCGTAGAGCTCGCGGGGCACGTCGAGCAGCCCGGCCAGGTAGATCACGATCGCGTCGCCGATGCCCCACAGGCCGAGCACGATCAGGGCGGGCTTGGCCCAGGTGGGGTCGTAGAACCAGAGCGGCGCGTTCAGGCCGGGGATGTTCGAGAGCACCTGGTTGACGGGGCCGGTGGTCGGGTTGAGCAGATAGACGAACACAAGCGCGCTTCCGACGGTCGGCGCAAGCGACGGCATGAAGAAGAGCGTCCGGTAGACGTTCACGCCGCGACTGGGCCGCGTCAGGAGCATCGCAGTGAGCATCGCGAAGAGGATCCGCAGCGGCACCGAGACGAGGATGATCCAGACGGTGTTTCGGACCGACCGCCAGAAGTACGGGTCGGCCTCGTGGTGGCCGCCGATCGTGCCCACCCCGAACATGAACCGGTAGTTGTCGAGGCCGATCCAGTGCGGCGCCGTCAGCAGGTCGTAGTGGGTGAACGAGTAGTAGAGGCTG
>DASXZF010000290.1:0-6695 GCA_036502065.1 Gaiellales bacterium | reverse complement strand
GCTGCTGCAGCTGGTCACGGGTGAGCGCCTTGCCCGACTCGCCCGCGAGCACCCACAGGAGCCGGAACTCGGTGCGGGTGAGGCCGGCGTCCTGGCCGTCGAGGAGCGCCTGGTGCAGGTCGGCATCGACCACGAGCCCGGGAGCCTCGACGCGGCCGGCGTCACGGTCGCTCGGCACCATGCCGGAGCGCCGCAGGGCCGCCTGCACCCGGGCGACCAGCTCGCGCATGCCGAACGGCTTGGCCAGGTAGTCGTCGGCGCCGATCCGCAGGCCGTGCACCTTGTCGTGCTCGGATCCGCGGGCGCTGATCATGATGATCGGGATGGTCGCCCCCTCGGCGCGCAGCGCCTCGGTGATGCGCCAGCCGTCCTCGCCGGGGAGCATCAGGTCGATCACGGCCACGTCGGGCCGCTCGAAGCGCAGCTTGCGCAGCGCGGCATCGCCGTTGTCGGCCCATTCGACGTCCATGCCGGCGCCGCGCAGGTGCGTGGCCATCGCGTTTGCGATGACCCTGTCGTCCTCGGCGATCAGCACCCGTGGCATCGGACCGAAGGCTACCCGGCCGGTCGGAGTGTCGCGGCGGGGATATTATCGCACGTGTGCTATTTTTTTGGTGATGGATCTGCGCTTCCCTCCGCTCTACGACAGCCTGGGCGTCACGTACGGAGCGCCCCGTCGCGAGGATCCGCGGCTGGCCGCCCAGATCCACGCCGCGCTGGGAGACGCGCGATCGGTCGTGAACGTCGGCGCGGGGACGGGGTCATGCGAGCCGCGCGACCGCACGGTGGTCGCGGTGGAGCCGTCCGGCGTCATGATCGCCGCCCGGCCGACGGGCGCGGCGCCCGTGATCCAGTCGGGGGCCGAGGCGCTGCCGTTCCCCGACGGCGTGTTCGACGCGGCGACCGCGCTCTGGACCATCCACCACTGGACCGACGTGCGCCGTGGGCTCGGCGAGCTGCGGCGCGTCGCACGGCGCGTTGTCGTCCTCACGGCATCCCTCCGCATGAACGACCTCTGGATGACGGCCGAGTACTTCCCGGCGATGGCCGCCCAGCGCACCCGCGCCGAGACCCAGCCCGAGGCGATCGCCGAAGCGCTCGGAGGCACGACCCGGATCGTCCCCCTGCTCGTGCCGCGCGACTGCATCGACTGGTTCGGCGAGGCGCTCTGGGGCCGCCCGGAGCTCTACCTCGATGCCGCAGTGCGCGCGAACATGTCGGCGTTTCGCTTGATCGATCCCGCTGCGGTCGACGCCGGCATCGCCCGGCTGCGGCGCGATCTGGAGACCGGGGGCTGGGACGCCCGCCACGGGCACCTGCGCAGCCTGGCCAGGCTCGACACCGGCCATCGCATCGTGGTCTCCGACGTGGCCGGTTAAAAGGATTCGCCGCCCCGGCTTGCCTTTCGTCCCCCGGTCGAACGGACTTTCGAGTCGCCTCTACGGCCCGTCCGCCCGGCTTCGCTCTACTCGGCTGCCCTCGGCGGCGCACGGGTGACAATACGGACGCCGGCCGGCGCCTGCAACCCAGGAATTGCCGCACTTTGCGGACATGCGCCTTCGGCGTAATTCGGATTTTTCGCAAACTGCGCAAAGACACATCACTTGTGAGCCCGGCTTAGGGGCTGTCGGGCTGCCGCGGCCAGGGCGTTCGGCCGAATGAGTCCGACAAGCCCTGCGGCGGCGGGTCGGCACCCATGTCCTCGAGTGTGCGGTCGGTAAACCCACCGCCGCAACTGTCGCCCCCGGCTTCCAGCTACCGTCCTCCGCCCGGTAGACGATGTTCTCGTCGTGATCCCGGTCGGCATGCCGTGCTCCGCGCCCTCCTCCGGCGTCGGATACCACTCCACGGGAGCAACCTACCGGTTCGGCAGGGCCGGCCCGCCAGCCGGTCCCGTAATGATCCCGTGATGCACGAAGGCGGATACTGCGTGGCATGAGAGTCACGCGGTTTCCGCTGGTCGCGCTCGCAACCACCGTCACGCTGTTCGTCGCCGGCGACGTCCTCGGCTGGATCACCCACGACCCGCAGACGGCCGGTGGCTGGGGCGGCGGCGGCCCCGCGGCGCTCGTGGCGTTCTCGGTCGCCCTCTGCACGTTCGGCGTCGCCGGGGCGCTGATCGCCTCGCGGCACCCGCGCAACTCGGTCGGCTGGCTCCTGATCGCGATCGGCTTCTCGTGGGCGCTCGACTCGGCGCTCGAGGGATACGCCGTCTACGGTCTGAAGACCCACCCCGGATCGCTGCCGGCGGCGGCATACGCCAACGCCCTCGACGACTGGCTGTGGGTGGTCAGCATCGGCACGATGGGGACGCTGCTCTTGCAGCTCTTCCCCGACGGCCGCCCGCTGAGCCCGCGCTGGCGGCCGCTCGCGTGGGTGTCCGGGATCGCGATCGCGGTGACGGCGGCGTCCGCCATGTTCTCGCCCGGGCGGATGTCGGACAGCGCGGTCCCTGCGTCCCCGAATCCGGTTGGGGTCGCGGCGCTCGGCGGGCTGCTCTCGCTCACGCACAACGCGCTCTCGATCGCGATCCTGTGCATCCCGTTCTCGGCGGTCGCGCTCCTGCTGCGATATCGGCGCTCGCACGGCGTGGAGCGGCTGCAGCTCAAGTGGCTCGTCTCGGCCGCCGCTGCGATCGTCGCCTTCTACATGGTCGTCGTCTCGATCAGCGGAGCGCCCGCAGGGAAGGTGCCGCTATGGCTGCTCGTGCTCCAGGACGCGGCCGTCTTCGCGTTCTGTCTGATCCCGCTCGCGATCGGTGCCGCCGTGATGCGCTACCGGCTCTACGACATCGACATGATCGTGCGGCGCACGGTCGTCTACTCGGCGCTCGTGGCCGTGCTCGCGCTCGTGTATGTGGCGGCGGTCTCGGGGCTCGGCTGGATCGGCCGGACGGTGACAGGGCAGTCGGGCGCGGTCGCCGTGACCGTCTCGACGCTGCTCGTGGCGGCGTCGTTCCAGCCGCTTCGCACGCGCATCCAGTCGGCGGTCGACCGGCGCTTCTACCGCGGCCGCTATGACGCGCAGGTCGCCGTGGCCAGGTTCAGCAGCCGGCTGCGCTCGGAGGTCGACCTCGAGAGCCTCTCCGGCGAGCTGATCGGGCTCGTCGACGAGACGCTTCAGCCGAGCCGAACGACGCTCTGGCTGCGTCCGGCGGTGCGAGATCAGAGGTAGGGCCGGGCACGGCCGAGCACGTCGCGATCGGTCGCATAGGTGAGGATCTCGCCGGCAGCGCCCGGCGCGAGCCACACCACCTCGTCGACGTCGGGTGCAAGCTCGGCCGACTCCTGCTCGGCGTCCATCAGGTAGTAGCGCACCGTCTTCGGGCGACCGTCGGCCACGGCATACGACACGGTGCCGAGATCGCCCGCGATCCTCGCCCGCCAGCCCGTCTCCTCGAGTATCTCGCGCACCGCCGCGGCGGCATCGTCCTCACCCGGTTCGAGCTTGCCCTTCGGCAGCGACCAGTCCTCGTGGTGGGGACGATGGACGACCGCGATCAGGCCGTCGCGCCGCAGCACCCCGCCTGCGGAGCGGATCACCGCCGCGGGGCGGCGTTGCGGCGCGACAGCATCGCCCCGCCCCAGAACGCGAGCCCGACGCCGCCCACCATCACGAGCACGATGCCCGAGAAGATCCAGATCACGCCGCGGCCCCCGCCGATCAGGGCCCCGGCGACGATCATCGCGATGCCGAGCACGCCGAACGCCTGAGTGCAGACGAACGGCCCGGGCAGGCCGGCCGGGGTCACCGGCTGGGACGCGTCGAGGAGACGGGACGGATTCAGGCGATCGAGGCGCCGGCTGCGCTCGGCGAGCCCGATCACGACGGCGAAGAACGCGAGGAAGTACATCGCCTGCGCCCAGAACGCGCCGATGTAGTCGTCCATGTAGGTGAAGACGACGATCAGGACGACGGCTGCGATGGTGCCGAGGACGGCCACGCCGATTGCGGTCTGCCAGGCGTACACGCTGCGATCGCTCGACTGCTGCGTCACGCGGCGTAGCGTACACGCGCAGCCGGGCGGGTCGCGCGCGTTTCGGCTACGTGGCCTCGACGGGCGCTCGGCGCCCGCTCGAGGCGACCAGGACGGCCGTGAGGATGACCGCCACGCCGGCGATCTGCCACGCCGACGGCGACTCGCCCAGGATGATCGCCCCGAGAACGACGGTCATCCCCGGCTGCAGCGTGAGCGTGATCGCCGTGAGCGCAGCCGGCAGCCGCGTGAGCGACGCGGCGATCAGCAGCCAGCCGAGCACCTGTGACGTCAACGCGAGCAGGACGAGCCAGCCCGTGGCATGCCAGCCGGGCGCCAGATCAAGATCGCCGAGGGCGATGCCGGCGACCAGGCATGCGAGCGCGCACGCCGCCGTGGCGTCGCACAGGGCGGCGGCGGGACGGCCGTCGCGGCCCGCCTCGCGCAGGAGCAGGAGGTAGCCCGCGTAGGCGACGCCCGTGAGGACGCCGTAGACGACACCCGCGACCGGGCGGGAGCCGTACGCGGCCGATCCGAACACGCCGGAGATCAGCACGACGCCGGCCAGCACGACGCCGCCGGCGACGGCGGTGCGCCGCGACGGGCGCTCGCCGAAGAGCGCCCATGCCACGAGCGCGACGAGCACGACCTGCGTGTTGCTGAGCACGGTCGCAAGGCCGGCCCCGATCGCATCGATGGAATGGTTCCAGACGATCAGGTCGGCTGCGAGCCACAGGCCCGCGATCGCGGCCAGCCTGCGCTCGCGGCGCCGCGGCCGAGGCACCGGCGCCCGGCGGCGCTCGAACCGGGCGACGAGCAGCAGCGCCGGGATGGCGTAGAAGCAGCGGAAGAAGGCGCCCGTCGACGGCGACACGTGCGCGAGCCGGAACAGGATCGGCGAGAACGCGATGGCGCACGCGCCCGCCGCGGCCTCGACGGCCACCACGGGACTTCTGACCGCTATGCCGCCTCCTGCAGCTCCGCGCACAGCTCGAGCGCCGCCTCGACGAATGCGAGCGCCGCCGGCGAGCGGTAGCGGTCGCGGTGCCACGCGAGCCCGATCAGGCGCGGCGGCACCCGATCGCCGAGCTCGATCACCGTCACGCGGCTGTCCGCCTCGTTCACGGTCAGCCGCGGAACGAGCGCGATCCCCATCCCGGCGGCCACCATCGCCTGCAGGGTGGCGTTGTCGTCGGAGCGAAACGCCATGCGCGGCTCGACTCCTGCCGTCCGCAGCCGCTCCTCGACCTGCTGTCCGCCGAGGCACGTGCGATAGCCGATCAGGGGCATCGCCCCGATCTCGCGGAACGTGGGCGGCGTCTGGGCGCGGGCAAGCGGCGAGTCGGCCTGGGTCAGCAGCACGTAGGGGTCGCTCACGAGCTCGACGGTCTCGACCGCCGCGCCCGGGACGGGCAGCATCACGAAGGCCAGATCGAGCCCGCCGTCCTCGATCGCGCCCAGCAGGCTCTCGTCCTCGGCCTCCTCGAGCCGGATCCCGACCTGCGGCCACGCCGCCGTGAAGCGGCGCAGGAGCTCGGGCAGGATGCGCGCACCGGCGCTCTGGAAGGCTCCGACGCGCAGCGTGCCCGCCTCACCGGCCTGGAGCGCCTCCATGTCGGCGCGGGCGGCCTGCAGCCGGGCGACGATCGCCTCGGCGTGTGCGAGCAGCATCCGGCCGGCCTCGGTCAGCTCGACGGGCCGGGGGCCGCCCGGTCGCTCGATCAGGCGCGGGCCGACGATGCGCTCGAGCGTGGCGATCTGCTGGCTCACCGCCGACTGCGTGTATCCGAGCGCGGACGCGGCCCGCCCGAACGAGCCGTGCTGGGCGATCGCCTGCAGCGCGGCGAGGTGACGCAGCTCCACTCCCAGCCACCGATCAGATTCCATGATGGAAACCACCGTATTGTCGATTTGACCTTATGGACACGCGCGCCGATGATACACGGCATGGGACTCATCGTGATACTCGTTCTGGTGGTGGTCGTCGGGCCGCTTGCGGTGCGCTTCGGAGCCGACTCGCGGCCCACCGGAGAGCGCCAGCAGGCCTGGTGGCCGGCAGCACCGCGCTCGCGCCGCTAGCCGCGAACGCTCAGGTCAGGCCGAGATAGGCCTTGCGGACGCGCTCGTTCGTCCGCAGCGACGACGCGTTGTCGGTGAGCGCGACGTGGCCGGTCTCGAGCACGTAGCCGCGGCTGGCGATGTCGAGCGCCATCAGCGCGTTCTGCTCGACGAGCAGGATCGTCGTGCCCTGCTGGTTGATCTCGGTGATGATCTCGAAGATCCGCTCGACGAGCACGGGCGCGAGGCCCATCGACGGCTCGTCGAGCAGGAGCAGCTTCGGCCGCGCCATCAGCGCGCGGCCCATGGCGCACATCTGCTGCTCGCCACCCGAGAGCGTCCCCGCCTTCTGCGACCGCCGCTCGGCGAGCCGCGGGAACAGGCCGAACACGCGCTCGACGTCCTCGTGCACACCCGAGCGGTCGTGCCGCTGGAAGGCGCCCATCTCGAGGTTCTCGAGCACGGTCATGCGCGAGAACAGGCGCCTGCCCTCGGGCGACTGGCTGATCCCCTGCCGCACGATCTCGTGCGGCGGAGTGCCCACGATGTCCTTGCCGTTGAAGAGGATCTTGCCGCGCTTGGGCCGGTTGATGCCCTGGATCGAGCGCAGCGTGGTCGATTTGCCGGCGCCGTTCGCGCCGATCAGCGTCACAATCTCGCC
>DASXZF010000289.1:0-5658 GCA_036502065.1 Gaiellales bacterium | reverse complement strand
GAGATCTGGCGGGTGATGTTGTGGAAGTCGGTGCCGCCGCCGTTCTTGTACTGCAGCGAAACGATCGGCTGACCGTTCTGGTCGGTCGTCGCCTGGGCGCTCGAGATCTCGTTGCCGGTCACGATCTCGTGGTCGCCCGTCGGCAGGTGGAACAGATACCAGACGGTGGAGTGCGACGTGCTCGCGAGATCGGGGCAGCCGTTCTTGGCCTCGCAGCTCACCGCCGCGTCGCCGTGCGGCACGGCCAGCCACACCGTCCCCGGCGGCTGCGTGGTCAGGTGGATGTCGTTCAGCACCTGAGCCTTCTGCGGCTCGATCCGCGAGCGGATGCCGCCGCGCTCCACCAGGTTGTGCGACTTCGCGTTGAAAAGCGCCCAGCCCGCCGGCGTGGTGCCGGGCTTCACGTCCGACTTCGCTGCCTTCAGCATGGTGTAGAGCGGCTGCGGCTTGGACTGATAGGTGGAGACGCGCGACACCGGCGTCAGGGTCTTGTAGAAGTCGAACGCCTGCAGCTGCCCGGCGACGAGCAGGTTGGCGACGGCATTCGGGTTCTTGACGCCCGGGATCGAGATGTCGATCGTGTCGTCGGCCGTCGACGTGCGGATCTCGGGCTGGAGGATCCCGTGCGGGTCGATGCGCCGGCGCATCACGTCGGCGGCCTGCGTGAGCGTCTGCGACGAGATCGTGTTGCCGTTGAGCGGCCGCGCCTTCAGCACCACCTCGAGCCCTCCGCGCAGGTCAAGACCCAGGGTGAAGCCGCGCACGACGACGGTCGCTCCGGCGGCCGCCATCAGCGCGATCACCACCGCCAGGATGCCCAGATTGCGGCGCTTCTCGCTCACGGGTTCGGAAGTTTAGTCAATCCGTTTTGCGAGGGCAGTGCGGTACGCAGCTCTGCGAAGCTGCCCTCCGCGATCGCCGTCCGCGCCCGGGCCGCCAGATCGAGCAGCTGGTGCAGGTTGTGGATCGAGAGCAGGCGCAGGCCGGTGATCTCCGACTGGGTGACCAGGTGGCGGATGTAGGCACGGCTGAAGCCCGCGCAGGCGGGGCAGGTGCAGCCCTCGACGAGCGGGCGTTCGTCGGCCGCGAATCCGGCGTTGCGCAGGTTTATGCGCCCGCCGGGGACGAGCGCCGAGCCGGTGCGCCCCAGGCGGGTCGGAAGCACGCAGTCGAACATGTCGACGCCGCGGGCGATGCCCTCGATCAGCCCGACCGGGTCGCCGACGCCCATCAGATAGCGGGGCCGGTCGGCCGGGAGCATCTCGACCGTCGCCGCGAGCGTTTCGAGCATCGGCTCGCGCTCCTCCCCCACCGACAGGCCGCCGACCGCGTGGCCGTCGAAGCCGAGCTCCACGATCTGCTCGGCGCTGCGCTCCCGCAGCTCGAGGTCGGTGCCGCCCTGCACGATCCCGAAGCCCAGCTGGCCCTCGGCGCGGGGCTGGGCGCGGCTGCGCTCGGCCCAGAGACCCGTGCGGCGCACCGCCGCCTCGATCCGGCCGCGGTCGACCCCCGCGGGTGGGCACTCGTCGAAGGCCATCGCGATGTCCGAGCCGAGCAGCCGCTGGATCTGCATCGCGAGCTCGGGGGTGAAGCGGTGCTCGGAGCCGTCGTAGATCGAGCGGAAGCGCACGCCGTAGTCGTCGATGGCAGCCGCCGTGTGCCGCAGCGAGAACACCTGGAAGCCGCCGGAGTCGGTCAGGATCGGCCCGTCCCAGCCGCTGAAGCGATGCAGTCCGCCCAGCTCGGCGATGCGCTCGGCGCCCGGGCGGAAGTGCAGGTGATAGGCGTTTCCGAGCACGATCTGCGCCCCCAGGTCGCGCAGCTCGCCCGGCAGCATCGCCTTGACCGTGCCCTTGGTGCCGACCGGCATGAAGACCGGCGTCTGCACCGGGCCGTGGGCCGTCTCGAGCACGCCCACACGGGCGGCGCCGTCGGTGGCGGTGACGCGGAAGGTGGCGCTCATAGGAGCAGCATCGCATCGCCGAAGCTGTAGAAGCGGTACCGCTCGGCGACGGCCGTGCGGTAGAGGGCGCGCACCGGCTCCTCCCCGGCGAAGGCCATCACGAGCGCGAGCAGGGTCGATCGGGGCAGGTGGAAGTTCGTAACGAGCGCGCCGGTCGCGGCAAACGGCCGCCCGGGTGTGATCATGAGCCGCGTGCGGCCCTCGCGCCGGCCGCCCTGGGGCCCCCACACCGTCTCGAGCACGCGCACGGTGGTCGTGCCCACCGCGACGATGCGGCGGCCTGCGGCGCGCGCGCGCTCGATCGCGGCCGCGGCGGCCTCGTCGACGGCGTAGGGCTCGCTGTGCAGCGGATGGTCGGCGAGGTCGTCGGCGGTGACCGGCCGGAACGTGTCGAGGCCGACGCCGAGCGTCACCTCGACCACCTCGTGCTCCTGTCGCAGCCGGGCGAGCAGCTCGGGTGTGAAGTGCAGGCCGGCGGTCGGGGCCGCCGCCGAGCCCGGGTGGCGGGCGTACACGGTCTGGTAGCGCTCGGGATCGGCGGGGCGCTCGTGGATGTAGGGCGGAAGCGGCATCTCGCCGACCCGCTGGAGGGCGTCCGCGATGGGGCCAGGCCCCGCTTCGCCGGGGCCTGGCCCCATGACCCGCGGGTGCACCAGCATGCGGCCGTCGTCGAGGCGGCCCTCGATCGTGATCGCGAGCTCGCCGGCCGTGAGCGTCTCGCCGTCGTGCAGCCGGCGGGCGGGACGGGCGAGCGCCTGCCAGCGGCCGTCCGGCTCCGGCTCGAGCAGGAGCACCTCGACCGCTCCCCCGCTCGCGCGGCGCGTGTGCACGCGCACCGGCAGCACCCGCGTGTCGTTCAGCACCACGAGGTCGTCGGCGCGCAGCTCATCCGGCAGGTCGCGGAAGTGGCGGTGGCGGACGGCTCCCGTCGATCGCTCGTATACGAGCAGGCGGGCGCTGTCGCGCGGCTCCGCGGGCGTCTGGGCGATCAGCGCCGCTGGAAGGTCGTATTCGAGGTCTTCGGTGCGCACCGGAGGGTGTAGCGGTCGCGGGCAGGGCCGGGAACGATGTTCAGGCGATCGGGCTGGACGCGGAACGGGGCGCGCACGCCGGACACGAAGAGCTCGGCCGGCCCGATCAGGTACCAGTGCCGGCGGCGTTCGATCGCTTTGATGTGGACGTGGCCGTTGCGCCACGAGCCGGTCGCCGAGAAGTCGAGCCGGGCGCTGCCCGTCCCGTCGGCATTCTGGATCACCGGGCCCGTGACGGTGAACCCGAAGCCCGTGACGACACCGAGCTCCTGGCGGACGGTCGCGTTGAGGCGCAGACAGGTGGCCGAGACCCGGAAGGCCGGGCCCTTGGACGCGCGCTCGATCGCGGCGATGCCGATCGCCGCCGAGGCCGCGAGCGCGAGCGCGGCGCCGGCCACGAGCGGAATCCAGGGTCGGGCACGTGCATAGGCCGCACGGAATCGCATGCCCACCTATTGAAGCATTCAGAACAGGCGTGGGTCGCGGGCCGGCGCGGGCAGGCCGAGGTGGGCGTACCCCGCCGGAGTCACGACGCGGCCGCGCGGGGTGCGCTGCAGCATGCCGAGCTGGAGCAGGTAGGGCTCGTAGACGTCTTCGAGCGTATCGGGCTCCTCGCCGATCGCGACCGCGAGGGTCGAGAGGCCGACCGGCCCGCCCGAGAAGCGCTCGGCGATCGCGGTCAGGATGGCGCGGTCGATTCGCTCGAGGCCGGCGCCGTCGACCTCGAAGAGCTCGAGCGCCGCGACGGCGATCGCGTGGGTGATCTCGCCTTCGTGGCGCACCTGGGCGAAGTCGCGCACCCGGCGCAGGATCCTGTTCGCCACCCGCGGGGTGCCGCGCGAGCGGCGCGCGACCTCGTCGCAGCCGCCGGCGTCGATGCGCACGCCGAGCAGCCGGGCCGAGCGCTGGACGATGCGGCCGATCTCGGCGGGGCCGTAGTAGTCCAGGCGATGGGTAATGCCGAACCGGTCGCGCAGCGGCGTCGTCAGCAGGCCGGTGCGGGTGGTCGCGCCGACCAGCGTGAACGGCTTCAGCTCGAGCCGCAGCGAGTGGGCGCCCGGGCCCTGGCCGATCACGATGTCGATGCAGCCGTCCTCCATCGCCGGGTAGAGCAGCTCCTCGATCGAGCGGTTCAAGCGGTGGATCTCGTCGATGAAGAGCACGTCGTCGGCCTCGAGCGCCGTCAGGATCGACGCCATGTCGGCCTTGCGGTCGACCGCCGGCCCCGACATGACCCGAAGCGACGACCCCATCTCGGTCGCGATGATCGCGGCGAGCGACGTCTTCCCCAGGCCCGGCGGCCCGGCCAGGAGCACGTGCTCGCACGGCTCGCCGCGCGCCCGGGCGGCCTCGAGGAAGATCGAGAGCTGCTCCTTGATCTGGTCTTGCCCCACGAACTCGGCCAGGTTGCGGGGCCGCAGGGAGCGGTCGAAGTCCTCCTCGCCCGGGCCCAGGAGTGCGTCGGGGATGCGCGGCGGCCCGGACGTCGCGCTCATCCGCCCGCCCCGGCCGGGACGACGCCCGCGAGTGCGAGCCGGACGCGCTCCTCGACCGGGAGGGACTCGTCAAGCGGCCGCAGCGCCGCCTCGGCCTCGGCCACGCTCATGCCGAGCCCGACGAGGGCGTCGCGGGCGCCGGTGTGGCCGTCGCCGCCGTCCGCGACGTCGCCCGGGCTCGTGATCGCGGTGATGCCGCCCATCTTGTCCTTCAGGTCGATCACGACCCGCTCGGCGGTGCGCCGGCCGATGCCGGGGATGCTCGTGAAGAGCGCGTGATCGCCGGTCTGGACCGCCCGGCGGATCTGGTCGGGGGCGTAGCCCGAGACGATTGCGAGTGCGACCTTGGGACCGACGCCGGAGACGCCGAGCAGGAGCTCGAAGAGCGTCCGCTCGCCCTCGGACGCGAAGCCGAAGAGCAGCAGCGCGTCCTCGCGGACGTGCATGTGCGTGAGCAGCGTGACCTCGCCGCCACCCGCGCCGGCCGCGAGACGCGCGGCCGATGCCGTGGTTGCAAGCCGGTAGCCGACGCCGCCGACATCGATGACGGTGCTGCCCGCGGCGCTCGCGACCACTCTCCCGCGCAGCGAGGCGATCATCCCGCCGCCGCCCGCAGGGCGTTGCCGCGCGAGGTGTGGGCATGGCAGACGGCCACGGCGAGCGCGTCGGCGGCGTGATCGGTCGCCGGCGGACGCTCGAGCCGCAGCGTCGCCACCACCATCCGCCCCACCTGGCCCTTGTCGGCGCGGCCGAACCCGCACACGGTGCGCTTGACCTCGGCCGGCGGGTAGCCGGTGGCGCACACGCCGGCGTGGCCGCAGGCGGTGAGCACCGCACCGCGGGCGTGGCCGACCGAGAGGATCGTGCGCGGGTTGGCGCCGATGAACAGGTCTTCCAGCGCGACCGAGGCCGGCTCGTGGCGTGCGAGCAGGTCCGTCACCTCGGCGAAGATGTGTGCCAGCCGGTCTTCGAGCGGCTGCCCGGCCGGCGTGGTGATGCAGCCGTGCTCGACGGCGTCCAAGCGGCTGCCGTGCACCGCGATGACGCCGTACCCCGTCTCGGCAGTGCCGGGATCGATTCCCAGCAGGATCATGGGCTCACTGTACCGCCGGAGGCGGACGGCGGTCGAACGCCCGTTCGCGTGCATAAAAGGTGCCTGGCACCGGCT
>DASXZF010000288.1:0-17822 GCA_036502065.1 Gaiellales bacterium | reverse complement strand
GTCGTTGAGACCAGGCCGACGTCGTGCCCGACTAACCGGGCGCCGGTCGGCCGGTTTGCGCGGCCGCGAACCGGGTACGGAGACACCCGAGGGCTGGACGAGTGCTCGCGATCTCCGCACATGACACCGCCGGGCAGTTCGCCGGCCTCTGGCACATCTACCTGGGTGTGACCGTTGCGGTGGGCGTGGTCGTGACGGGCGCGATCGTGGTCGCCGTCGTGCGTTTCCGCCGCCGCAACGGCCGCGCCCCCCGCGACCTGCGCTCGGCGCCAAGGCTCGAGGCGGCCTACCTCGCGGTCATCGTCGTCATCGTGATCGGCCTGCTCGCGTTCACCTACCGGACCGAGAACAACGAGGACGCCCTCGTCGCCCACCCGGCGGTGCGCGTCGACGTCATCGCCTCGCAGTGGCAGTGGCTCTTCCGCTATCCCGCGTCGGGCATCGTCATGACGGCGCGGAATATCGGCTCGCAGCACCCGCGGTTCGCCCGCCTCGTCGTGCCGGCGGGCAGGCCGGTCGAGTTCTGGCTGCGCTCGGCCGACGTCCTGCACAGCTTCTTCATCCCGGCGATGCGCTTCAAGCGCTACGCGTTCGAAAACGCCACCAACCGGTTCGTGCTCACATTCCCGCACCCGGGCCGGATGCTCGGAGAGTGCGCCCAGCTGTGCGGCTGGGACCACGCCGAGATGCGGTTCACCGTGATCGTGCTCTCGCCGGCGCACTTCCAGGCCTGGGTGGCCGCACACGCACCGGCGGCAGCCGGATGACGGCGGCCGAAACGCCGGCCCCCGCGCTGGCGCCGCCGGAGCCTCGCGTGCGGGGGTGGGTGGCGCTCGTGGCGTCGACCGATCACAAGTCGCTCGGCCTGCGCCTGTTCGCGCTCTCGGGGATCTACTTCCTGGCGGGCGGCATCCTCGCCCTGCTCGTCCGCTCCGAGCTGGCCGTCCCGGGGATGCAGGTGCTCTCCCATCAGGAGTACAACGAGATCTTCACGATGCACGGCTCGACCATGGTCTATCTGGTCGTGCAGCCGCTGGCGCTCGCCCTCGGCGTCTACCTCGTGCCGCTGCAGATCGGCGCGCCCGACCTCGCCGCCCCCCGCCTCGCCCTCTTCTGCGTGTGGCTGCAGGTCGCCGGCGGCCTCGTCATGTACCTCGGCTTCCTGACGACGCACGGGGCCGGCCCGGACGGCTGGACGGCCTATCTGCCGCTTGCGAGCTCGGCCTTCACGCCCGGCAGCGGCATGGACATGTGGGTGCTCGGGGTGATCGTGGCGAACGCCGGCCAGCTCGTGCTCGCCGGAGTCATCCTGGCGACCATCCTGCTGCGGCGGGCGCCGGGCGTCAGCATGCTGCGCCTGCCCGTCTTCGTCTGGACCGAGGTCGTGACGACGTTGATGGTGCTGGTCTCGTTCCCGGCGCTGCTCGCGGCGATGACGATGATCTACCTCGAGCGCCAGTTCAGCTTCACGTTCGACCCCAACATCTACCTGAACCTGTTCTGGTTCTACGGGCACCCGAACGTCTACGTGATGTTCTTCCCGTTTCTGGGCTGCGTGGCCGAGGTCGTCGCGGTGTTCTCCGGGAAGCGCTTCTTCGGGTACTCGGCGATGGTGTTCTCGCTGCTCGCCTTCGCGATGCTCTCGATGAGCGTGTGGGGCCACCACATGTACACGACCGGCCGCTCGGCGAACGAGTTCTTCGCCCTCACGTCGACCAGTCTCGCGGTCGCCGCCGGGGTCGAATACTTCGACATGGTGGGGACGATCTGGGGCGGGTCGGTGCGGCTGCGCACGCCGATGCTCTTCGCGCTGGCGTTCCTGATCCAGTTCCTGGTCGGCGGCCTCACGGGCATCATCGTCGCCTCGCCGCCGCTCGACTACAGCCTGAACGACACCTACTTCGTCGTCGCGCACTTCCACTACACGCTCTTCGCCGGCAGCCTCTTCGGCCTCTTCGCCGGCATCTACTACTGGTTCCCGAAGGCCACCGGGGCGATGCTGCGCGAGGGCCTCGGACGGCTGCACTTCTGGCTGCTCGTGCTCGGGACGAACCTGACGTTCTTCCCGATGTTCATCCTCGGCTACGACGGGATGGTGCGGCGGGTGGCCGACTACCCCCACATCGGCACCTGGGAGCTCCTGAACAGCCTGTCGACGGCCGGCTCGGGGGTGATCGCGCTCGCGACGCTCGTGTTCATCGCGAACGTCTGGATCTCGCTGCGCCGGCGCGAGCCCGCCGGGAACGACCCGTGGGAGGGCCAGACGCTCGAGTGGTGGACGACGTCGCCGCCGCCGCGGCACAACTTCACCGACCTGCCACCGATCCGCTCGTACGCGCCGTTGCTCGACCTGCGCCAGGAGCGTGAGGCGACGTGAGACGGCCGGGATTCTGGCCGCTCGCCTGGGGGATCCTGATCGGTGCCTCCGCCGCGCTCCTGTGGGCGTTCGCCTACGGCCTGCCGCACGCCGGCAGCAGCTGCTCGAGCGCGACCTGCGTCGCCCAGCCCGCACTCGCCCCGGCGCTGCTCTCGGCGGCGGGCCTCGCATCGGCGCTGCTCGGCCTCGTCCTGATCGCCCGGCGCACCGACGGGATCGACCGGGGCCGCCGTCCCATCGCCGACCAGAGCATGGCGAGCGCCGTCGCCGCCATCGGGATCGGTCTGGCCGCGCTCGGCGGCGCCGTCGGCTCGTGGCTCGTCGAGATCGGCGTCGGCGTCACCGCCGCCGGCATCGGCGGCGTCGTCCGCGAGGGGCTTGCGATGCGCGAGCTGCGGCGGAGGGATCCGGGGCCATGAGCGGCCGGCGCATCCGCGGCGCGGCGCTCGCAGCCGGGATCGCGACGGCGTGCATCGCCGTTGCGCCGCCGGTCGACGCGATCGCCGACCGCACGCTCGCCGGCCACATGCTCCAGCACATGCTGCTGACGACGGCGGCCGCGCCGCTGATCGTGATCGGCTCGCCCGTCCTGCTCGCGCTCCGCGTCGCCCCGGCACCGGCACGGCGCTCGCTGGCCCGGCTCGGCCGGCGCCGCGCCCTGCACCTGCTGGCGTCCCCGGCGCTCGGCTGGACGCTGCTCCCGGCCCTGCAGGCCGGCGTGTACGCCACGCCGCTGCTTGCGGCCACCGAGCGCTCCGAGCCGCTGCATGCGGCGGTGCACGCCGCCCTGCTCGCTGCGGGCCTGCTCTTCTGGCGGCCCGTGCTCGGGGCCGACCCGATGCCGCGCCTGCCCGCGCTCGCACGTGTCGGCTACCTGCTCGCCGCGATGCCTGCGAGCGACGCGATCGGCATCTGGCTGATCGCCTCGGCCGGCGTCCACTACCCGGCCGCGGTGACCACCGGGATCGCCGACCAGCGGCGGGCGGGCACCATCATGCTGTCCGGGTCGTTCGTGCTCGGCGCCGCGGCGCTCTGGGCGGCGTGGAGCTGGGTGCGCCGCGACGAGCTGCGCACCGCGCTGCGGGAGGGGATGCCGTGAGGCTCGGCCCGCGCCGGTTCGCGGCGCTGACCGCGGCAGGGTGGGCGCTCGGCGCACTCGCCCTGCTGCTCGTCGCGCCCGGGACCGGACTCGGCCAGGGCGAGACGGCGTCCGTCCCGTCGGCGGCGGCCCAGATCGCCCGCGGCCGCACCCTGTTCGTCACCGGGTGCAGCTCGTGCCACGGCTACGCGGCCAGGGGCATCCACGGCGTGGCGCCGTCGCTGCGCGGCGTGGGCGCGCTCGCCGCCGACTTCTACCTCTCCACCGGCCGGATGCCGCTCGACTCGCCCGCCGTCGAGCCGACCCGCAAGCGCCCGGCATACACGCCGCAGCAGATCGCCGCGCTCGACGCCTACATCGGGTCGTTCGGCGGCCCGCCCATCCCCCACGTCTCGCTACGCGGATCGTCGCTCGCCCGCGGCGGATCGCTCTTCATGGACAGCTGCTCGGGCTGCCACCAGGCCGCCGGCGCGGGCGGGATCGTGCCCGGGGCCTTCGCGCCGGCGCTCTCGCAGGCCACGCCGCGCCAGATCGTCGAGGCGGCCCGGATCGGGCCCTACCTGATGCCGCGCTTCGGCCCGCGGCTCCTGACCGACGCGCAGCTCGCGTCCATCTCGCGCTACGTCGAGTACGTGCGCGGATCGCACAACCCGGGCGGGTGGGGCATCGGCCACCTGGGGCCGGTGCCGGAGGGGATGATCGCGTGGTTCGTGGCCGTGCCGTTCGTGCTGCTGGTCGCGCGGCTGATCGGGGAGCGGGCCGAGGCATGAGCGACCTGCCGCCGCCGCGACACCCCTCGGTCGAGGGCGAGCCCGTCCCGCCCGACGCGCGGCCCTACTCGGAGGCCGACGACCCGACCCAGGTCGTGATCCCCACCAGCCCACGCAACGAGGCGATCGTCGCCGGCCTGCTGGCCCTCGCGGGCCTGCTCGGGGTCGCGTTCGTCGTCGTCTACGTCCTCGTCGACTCGACGCCGCTCTTCGGGCTCACGCTCGGCGGCGCCCTGCTCGCGCTGGGCGCGGCGGCGATCGTCGCCGGCAAGGGCGT
This sequence comes from Gaiellales bacterium, assembly GCA_036502065.1. Lineage (GTDB taxonomy): Bacteria > Actinomycetota > Thermoleophilia > Gaiellales > JAICJC01 > JAICJC01. The sequence continues at coordinate 13,299 of DASXZF010000288.1, read as the reverse complement.
CGTGCCGCAGGAGACCGTGCTCGAGCCGCGCGCCTCGGTCGCACACCCCGAGGACGAGGCGGCCACGACTGCCCTGATCCGCTCGGCCGGAAGCGGCGTCAGCCGCGGGCGCCTGCTCAAGCTGACGGCCGCGATCGCGAGCGCCGGGATGGGCGCCGCGTCCCTGGCGACGCTGGCGTCGTTCGGGCCGTGGATCGGCAGCCGGTCGGTGCCGTCGCCGTGGCGGCGCGGGGCGAGGCTCGTGGACGAGTACGGCCGGCCGGTGCGGGCCGACGCGCTCGAGGTGGGCTCGTTCGTGACCGCCTTTCCGAAGGGTGCGGACATCGACCTCCTCGGCTCGCCCGTCATCGTCGTTCGCATCGACCCGTCCGAGGTCGACCTGCCGCCTGCGCGGCGCGGCTGGGCGGTCGACGGCATCCTCGCCTACTCGAAGATCTGCACACACGCCGGCTGCGCCGTCGCGATGATGCGCTACCCGCTCTTCCCGGCCCACTCGGCCGAGCCGGCGCTCGTGTGCCCGTGCCACTACAGCACGTTCGAGGTCGCCACGGGCGGGACGGTCATCTTCGGTCCCGCCGGCCGGCCGCTGCCGCAGCTTCCGATCCGGATCGCCGCCGACGGCACGCTCGAGGCCGCCGGCCCGCTCTCGGGCGACGTCGGGCCGGCCTGGTTCGGGGTGAACCGGGCATGAGCATCGCGCCGGACAAGGGCCGGATCGGCGCCGCAGTCGAGGCGGCCGACGTCCGCACCGGCCGCGTCCCGCTCGCGCGCAAGCTGATGCGCTACGTCTTCCCCGAGCACTGGTCGTTCCTGTGGGGCGAGGTCGCGCTCTACTGCTTCGTCGTGCTGGTCGTGACCGGCATCTACCTGGCCGTGTTCTTCGACCCGTCCTACCAGCAGGTCGTCTATCACGGCGGCTACGCGCCGATGCGCGGAGAGCGCATGAGCGCGGCCTACGCCTCGGCGCTCGACCTGTCGTGGAAGGTGAAGGCCGGCCTCCTGATGCGGCAGACGCACCACTGGGCGGCCGACCTCTTCATCGCCTCGATCACGATCCACCTGATGCGTGTCTTCTTCACGGGCGCATTCCGCAAGCCGCGCGAGCTCACGTACTGGACCGGCCTCACGCTGCTGGTCGTCGCGGTGCTCGAGGGCTACATGGGGTACTCGCTGGTCGACGATCTGCTGTCGGGGATGGGCCTTGCGATCGGCTGGGGCGTGGCGATGTCGATCCCGTTCATCGGCGGCCCGATCGCGACGTGGATCTGGGACGGGCCGTTCCCCGGGACGACCGCCTTCGAGTCGCGGCTCTACATCGCCCATGTGCTGATCGTCCCGCTCGTGATCGCGGGGCTGATCGGCCTGCACCTGCTGCTCGTGAGCCTGCTCCACCACACCCAGTTCCGCGGCCGCGGCCGGCGCGAGGCAAACGTCGTCGGCGCGCCGCTCTGGCCCGCGCAGACCTTCCGCTCGATCGGGCTCTTCCTGGCCGTGGCCGGTGGGCTCTTCCTGCTCGGCGGGCTCGTCCAGATCAACCCGATCTGGCTCTGGGGGCCCTACCACCCGTTCCTGGGCGCGAACGGAGCGCAGCCGGACTGGTATCTGGGCTGGCTGATCGGGGCGCTGCGGATGATGCCGAATTGGGAGCCGACGATCGCCGGCAAGACGATCGTCCCGAACCCGTTCTGGGGCGGCGTCCTCTTCCCGCTGATCGTCTTCGGGCTGCTCTACGCCTGGCCCCTGCTCGAGCGGCGGCTGAGCGGTGACCGGGCGGCTCACCACCTGCTCGAGCGCCCACGCGACAACCCCCGCCGCACGGCCTTCGGCGTCGCCCTCTTCACGTTCACCGCCGTGCCGTTCTTCGCCGGGTCGATGGATCGCGTCTACATCCAGTTCGGCGTCCCCTACGAGGGTGCGGTGCGGGTCATGCGCGTCCTGTGGCTCGTGCTCCCGGTCGTCACAGGGTTCCTTGCGATGCGGATGTGCCGGAGGTTGGCCGCGGCCGAGCTGCGGCCGCTGCGCGGCGTCACCGCGCGGATGGTCGGGCGCGACGCGGCCGGCGGGCTGGTCGCCGGACCGGCGCTGCTTGCAAACCCCTCGTGGCGGCCCCGGATGGAGCCGCCCGCCGGCGGGCCGCCCGCGGCGGCTGCGGGGCTGCGCGCGGCCGTGGCCCAACTGCTCGTCCGGGCACGCAGATCGGTGCTCGCGGCGGCGATCCTCGCCGCGGCGGCCGTCGTCGTGCTGGCGGCGCTGGCCGGGCTCGTCGTGGCGGTGGTGCTGGCGATCGCGGCCGCCGGCGCGCCGACCTGGCTGGCGGCACTCATCGTGGCGGTGGTGCTCGTGGTCGCCTGTGCGGCCGTCGCCGCCGCGGCGCGCTGGAGCGCCTAGCGCTCCCCGAGCTCGTCGCGGTGGCGCGCCTCGAGCAGCAGGCTTCCGCACACGGCCCAGGCTGCGATCACGATCGGCACGGCGACCATGGCCGCGACCCACAGCGGGTGATGATGGAGCAGCGCGCCGGCGTCCACGCTCAGCGCCTCCGCCGCCGCAGGGCGAGCAGCGCCAGCAGCGCGCCACCGGCAACGGCTGTCGTCGGCGTGAGCAGGCCGCGCACGCGCTGCGACACGCGGCCCGCCGTCCGCCGCGGCGCCGAGACCTTGTAGGCGAGCGCATCCACCGTCTCGCCCAGATGCGTCCGCGCATCCTCTACGTCGTGCCGGAGCGCGCCCGGGTCTTCACCCACTCGACGTCCTCCCTGATCGATGCCAGCGTCTCCGCCGACGCGGGCGCGACCGCCCGGCGGCCGATCGCCACGCCGGCCAGGAGCAGAGACCCGGCGATCGCCACGAGCGCCAGCGCGACAACGAGCGCGGCCAGCCACGCCGGCCAGACCGTGGCGAGCCCGAGCACCGCCGCCGCGACGAGGGCGCCGAGCGCGAGCAGACCGAGCACCGCCCCTGCCGCCGCGAGCGCCGCGGCGAGCGCCACGCGGCGCACCCCGGCGAGCAGCTCGGCCCGGGCCAGAGCGAGCTCGGCGCGGACGAGGGCGCGCACCTCGGTGGGCAGCCGTCCGAGGAGATCGCTCAGGGATCGATCACGCTGGTTCTCGCCCGGTTCGGCCATCTCCCACCCGAGAGTGCCCGGACGGGGCGCCGCCCGAAACGTCGGGTGCGACTGAACGCGCAGGCGCCGGCTGCAGGAATACGTGGCCCACCGTCGCGTCAGCGCTCCGCAGTGTGGCGGCGATCTCGCCCGTCACCCGCTCGACCTCGGTCACCGTCAGCTCGTCCCGCAGCTCGATGTTGGCGGCGACCAGCAGATCGTCGGGGCCGATGTGCATCGTCAGGAGCTCGGGCACCGACTCGACCGCGGAGTGATGCAGCAGCTCGCGTTCGATCGCCTCGCGCACGACCGGCCGCGCCGACTCTCCCAGGAGGAGCGCCTTCGCGTGCGCGCCGACAGCGATCGCGACCGCGATCAGCAGGACGCCGATGGCGATCGAGGCGGCAGCGTCGTACCGCTCATCCCCGGTCACGCTCCTGGCCGTCAGCCCGACCGCGGCGATGACCACGCCGACGACCGCCGCGCCGTCCTCCAGCATGACGATCCGCGGCGCCGGATCGCGCAGCTCGCGCACGTAACGTCCCAGCGAGTCGCGCGAGCTGCGGGCGCCCCGCCGCGCCTGGCGGACGGCCCGCACGAGCGAGCCCCCCTCCGCGACGAATGCGACCGCGAGCACGGCGAGGGCGACGGCGGTGCCGCCCGAGGGCGGCGGCTGGCGCAATGCGAGCACGCCCTCGCCGATCGAGAAGACCGCGCCCGCCAGGAAGATCCAGACGGCCGCGACGAAGGCCCAGAAGAAGCGCTCCTTGCCGTGGCCGAACGGATGCTCGTCGTCCGGAGGCCGCCGGCCGAGCCGAATCGAGCCGAGCAGGGCGAGCTGGTCGAACGTGTCCGCCCCCGAGTGCGCCGCCTCCGCCAGCAGGGCGGCCGACCCGGTGGCGAGTCCGGCGGCGAGCTTGGCGACGGCGAGGAACACGTTCGCCGCGAGTGCGATCAGGATGGTCGTGCGGCTCTCGCCCATATGCGTCGGAGCGCTACCCGCTGAGCCGCAGGGCCAAACCGGCGCGCCGCCCTCGAGAGCGTCCAAACACCCTCCCACCTAAAGCCCGGGGCGCGCGCGCCGACAAACCGGGTGAGACGAGGTCCCAGCCTCGTACGACGACCCTTGGAGGACGAACCCGATGTTCGACGTCGAAGACATACGTGCCGCGAGCTTCGCGTTGGTTGCCGAAGGGCTCAGCCCCCAGGAGGTCGACACGCGCCTCGAGGAGCTGTGCGCCGCCGCCGAAACGGATTCCGCGCACCTCGCCGGGTCGATCGCGGCCCTCGAGAGCGCCTTCGCGGTGAGCTCGCCCGGCTACGACCCCGATGAGGTTCGCGCCTACGTGACAAAGCTGATCGCGGTCGCCCAGAACGGCGCCTCCCATGTCGAGGTCGAGGTCGAGGCGCTCGCGCCCGAGGTTTCCGATGTCGAGCCCGAGCTGCCCGTCGCCGAGGATCTGCCCGTCGCCGAGGATCTGCCCGTCGTCGAGGAGCCCGTCGAAGTCGCCGCGACCCCCGTTGTCGTGAGCCAGGATCTGTCCGTGCTCGGCGAGGCGATCCAGCGCGCCCGCCGCACCGTCGCCGGCCTCGAGGCGTTCGTCGAGAGCGACCTCGCGAGCATGAAGACGGCCTGCGAGGAGCAGTGGGCAGCCTGCCAGGCCGAGTGCGATCGGGCCCTCGCCGCGGCCCAGGCGCGCGCCGAGAAGGTTCTGGCCGCCGCTGCGGCCGACGCCAGGCGGGTCACGAAGCGCGCCGAGCGCGACAACGACGAGCGCCGGCGTGTGCTCGACACCGAGCTGCTCACCCTGCGCTCCGAGGCCGCACGGCAGATCGACGAGGAGCGCGCCTTCGCAGAGGCGGCGATGACCCAGCTGCGCGCCGAGGCGGCGCAGGATCGCGCCGATGCCCGGGCGGCCATGGACCGCGCCCTCGAGATGCAGTCCTCGATCGCGGCATCGCTCGAGAAGGCTCGCGCCGAGCTCATGCCCCCGCGCGCGGCGTAGGCGGCGACGGCAGGGGATGATGGAGACGAACCGGAACATCGAGATGGCCTGCGCTGTCTTGCCGCCGTTTCCGGTCGAGATCGAGGCCTTCAAGCAGAACGGCGCCGCTCTGACGCTTCGGATCTCCGAGGCGGATGCAGACCGGCTCCACGCGTTCGTGCCGTGGGGCGAGGCCCGCGAGGAGATGGATCTCCTCATCCCTGTCCGCCACCCCGAGCGCGGCGGCTACGACATCGCCTGCCGGGTCGCGGCGGTCTACTTCGAGGGCGGCACGCTTGGCCGTGTCGAGCTTGAGATCTCCGGCATCACGCGGCGCAAGCCCTACCGGGTGGCCGCCCGCGCGATGGCGTCGGCGCTTGCGTCGGTGCGGATCGTCGCCGGCCGCCACATCGCGGCCCGAAGCGAGTTCGACGTCCGCCTGGTCGATGTGTCCGCCGGCGGCGTCGCCTTCCAGACCGAGCGCAAGCTGAGCCGTGGAGACATCGTCTCGCTCGCCGCACAGGTGCCGGGCACGCCCGTGCTCATCACCGCCCGCGTGGTGAATGTCGACCGCTCCGCCTACGGCCGGTCGCGGATCGGCTGCGAGCTGCTCGAGGCCACCGCCGACCAGCGGCGGCGGCTGGCGGAATTCGTCTCGAGCCGCGCGGACGGCGCCGAAGGCGAACCCGAGCTGCTGCCCCAGCAGCGGCGCGCCTCGTAACAGGCGGCATCCACCTCTCCCCGCGTTCGGCCGTCAGCCGGCCGGCGGCTGTTTCGTGAGCGGCAGCGCCGCTGCGGCCCCGAGGGCATAGCCGACGACGACTGCGGCGATCGCTCCGGCGGCGCCCGGCTTGACGCTCATGTTCCAGGTGATCCCGAGCACGATCCCCGGGTTCGCGAGGATGACGGTCCAAAGCGCGCGGTCACGCGTCAGCCGCCGCGCACGGGCGTCGAGTGGACCGGCGCCGTTCTCGTCCAGCGCATGCCGCAGCGCCTTGACGCGCGCGCCGGCGACGAGCGGGCCCTGCACGGTCACAAGCGCGACGCCGGCGATCGACACGTCGATCCACGGGGTGCTCCACGTCCACATATCGCTCGTCAGGTACGCGCCGGTCGCGAGCAGCCCGACGATCGAGATCGGGAACACCCACCCCGCCCGGTCGGCGAGATCCGTCCACGTGACCGCATCCACGAGCGACTCCGCCGTTCGCAGCCGCAGGTAGCAGATGCCGACGACCGTGATGGCCCCGACCATCGCGAAGACCGACAGCAGATGCAGGTAGAGCACGATCCGGTAGGCGTCCACGCGCGTCTCCCGACGACTCGTCGCGCGTCAGCTCGCGGCCGCGGCCGCCGCGAAGGCCGCGAGCATGCCGGGCCACCCCGAGTCGAAGTGCTCGCGCATCTGATCCATGCCGTCGCCGTATGCGTCCAGGCCGCGATGCTCGAGCTCGACCCGGGTGCGGTCGGGGCCGTCGGGCACGAACCGCACCTCGACCTCGGTGAGGATGTCCGCGTCGTAGGCCCACTCGCCGGTGATCTGCCACGCCAGCACGAGCCGTGAAGGCGGCTCCCACACGAGCACCTTGCCCCAGTTGCACTCGCTGCCATCGACGTCGCGCTCGTACCAGCGGCCGCCCTCCCGGCCCTCGATCACGGCCTCCTCGAGCTCGGCGCCGCCGATGTGGAACTCGCGCGGCCACCACCGGTCGTGCCCGCTGGTGAAGGTCCTGAAGGCCTGCTCCTGCGACGCCTCGACGGTGATCGAGTGACGAACGGATGTGCCTTGGAGTGGGGTCATCGGTGCTCCTTACTGCGATCAAGGACGAGGCGCCGGCTATTGGTAAGTGGTCACGAACAGTAAACCTACACTTACCGAGTGTGGCCCGTCAAGCGACGATGTTCGGAAGGGGCGCCGCGGGTTGCGGATCCGTGCTCCAGGGAATCACCGAGCGACACCATCCATCGATCGACTGGAGCATGCATGGCAGATCTGACGAATCTCGAGACGAAGCTCGGCGAGGTCACCGGCCTCGCAATGGCTGCGCAAGCGGCAACGGAGAAGGTCATGGCACTCGCCGAGAAGGAGCAGGAGACCGACCTTGTCTCGACGCTTCGGCGGATGCACGAGGAGGCTGCGCAGACCGAGCAGCGCTGCACCGAGCTCGCCGGCGCCTTCGACGGCAAGAAGACGGCGATCCTCGAGGAGGCGCGCACCACGAAGGGGAAGGGCGCCGAGATGATGAAGACCTACCTCGACGGCGACTCCGACACCCTGGACGGTTTCGAGTTTCTGACGATGGCCGAGGCCGGCGAGGTCGGGCACTGGTCGGTGCTCGCCGCGATGAACAGCCAGGCGAACCACGCCGAGGTCGGCAGCCTGGTCAAGTGGGCGCTGCCCATCCAGCAGCGGCATCTGAGCGATGTGATGGAAGCCTCCGTCGAGCTGGCCGGCGACGAGGATCCGGACGAGACGGCCTAACCCGTCCGCAGGGGACGTCCCGCCACCCCGGCCTCCCGCGGGGCCGAGGTGGCGGCGTCCCTAGGCCGCCCCGGCGATCGGCGCCTTGCCGATCGCCGAGAGCTTGGGGAAGATCAGGCCGATGACGCTGTCGGTGCTGTACCCCGCGAGTGCCAGGGTCTCGAGCGGCGGATGATGGGCCAGTGCGAGCGTCGCCACCGCGGCCGCCGCCACGAAGGCGATCCGCTGGACGAGCCCGACCGAGTGCACCCAGAGCCAGGCCACGGACTGCCGTGACGCCACGACGCCGACCGTGTCATCGGCGGCGCGCAGCACCTTCTGGTGATCGACGGCGACGTGGAGGAGCGCTCCGACGAGCGCGACGGCAAACGCGGCCGGCATGAGCGTGTTGTCGCGCAGCCCCGTCGGCCACTGGGAGCCGGGGCCGAACACGCTCCCGAACCAGTCGTCCAGGTGTCCCAGCACGAGGAACAGCGCGAAGCCGAACACCACCGCGAGCGCCGGCATCACCCCGAACCAGATCTTCCAGCCGCGTTTCGTCGGCGTGGCGTACACGGTGTCGCCGCTGAACCACCCCGACACCTCCTTGGCCTGACCGGCCGGGACGGTCATCATGCGCTGGCGGTCGGCGGCGTTCGGCACCTCGTTTCCGATCACGCCGGCGAGCTTTATGCCCTGTCCGGTGGTGCATGCGTTCAGGCGCAGGTTGAGGAGCACCGGGAGGGCGATCTGAACCGCCGCCTGGATGCACGCCTCCAGGTGCGCGGCGAACGTCTTGGGGAGCGCCGCATCGTCGGCGGGCCAGCCCTCGGCGACCTGCCCGAGCTCGACGAGCAGATAGCCCGTGCTCTGGCCGCACTGCTCGGTCAGGACCGGGTGGGCCCTCACCAGGGCGGGCAGCGCGGCAGCGGCCTGGTCAAGCGCGTCCCGCGCGGCGTTCTGCGCCGGCCGGGTCGTGCGCCACCCCGACAGCGTCCGCGCAAGCGTCATCAGCGCGTCGATGAAGCTCGCGCGCGCGGACAGGTACGGCTCCGGCACCTGCGCGCTCGCCCACCGCCACCCGTTCGCGTCCGGCGGCGCGGCGCCGGCGTTCACGCCCGCTCCTGCGGTGCCACAAGCTCGTTGGTGTTGGGCTGATCGTTCACGCCGGCTGACCGACTCGTGATCGTACAGACGCCCATCGCGCGCGTCGACCCGGGCCGCGGCGACGGGGCGGCAGGGCTCTGGTAGCGTGGCGCGCGTGGCCGAGCGCGTCGTGGTGGTGGGGCTGGGCGTCGTCGGGCTCTCGACGGCGCTCGCTCTGGCCGGGCGCGGGCACGATGTGATCGGCATCGACCGGTTCGGCAGCGGCCATCCGCACACGTCATCGACCGGTGCCAGCCGATCGATCCGCGTGGCCTACGCGCTGCCCGACTACGCGCGCCTCGCGGCCGAGGCACTCGACCGGTGGGCGCTGCTCGAGGCGCGCGCGGGCGATCGCCTGGTGCACCTGACCGGCCAGCTCGACATCGGCGCACCCGAGACGCTCGCGGCGCTCACGGCCGGGCTCCGCGCGGCGGGCGCGGCGTTCGCCGAGCTGACGGCCGCCGACATCCGCCGCCGCATGCCGCAGGTCGTCGTCGGCGCGGACGCCTGCGGCCTCTTCCACGACCGGGCCGGGACGGTGCTCGCCGACCGGGCGATGGCGGCGCTGCATGCCGCCGCACTGGCCGCGGGCGCGGATCTGCGCGCGCCCGAGCGGGCGGCGGCGGTGAGCGTGACCGCCCACGGCGTCCGCGTCTGCACCGACGCGGGCACGATCGACGCCGACCGCGCGGTGATCGCCGCAGGCCCGTGGACGCCCGAGCTCGTGGGTCCGCTCGGCATGCACCTGCCGCTCGCCCCGGCGTGGGGTCAGGTCACCTACTTCGAGGCGCCAGCGTTCGTGGACGTGCCCGGCATCGTCGAGTGGGGCGCGGGCGGAGCCGGCGGCGTCTACGGCCACGCGGTGCCGGGCATCGGCTACAAGCTCGGCTTCGACGCCGCCGGCGACGACCCGTGGCAGGCGGACGCCGATCCCGCGCCGGACGACGACGAGCGGCGGCGCCTCGAGGAGTGGGCGGCGATGCACATTCCAGACCTCGCCGGGCGGGCGATCCGGACCGACCGCCATCCGTGGACGATGACGCCCGACGGCGACTTCGCGATCGGCGCCGTCGGCCCCGTCACCATCGCCGCCGGATGCTCGGGCCACGCCTTCAAGTTCGGCCCGGCGCTCGGCGAGCTCGTCGCCGACACGAGCGACGGGCGCCCTCGTCCCGCCGCCGCCATGTTCGCCCTCGACCGGCCGGGCCTGCGCGGGCCCGCCCCCGCCCCCTCGATGCCGATCAGCCGCTAGACAACCGTGTTGACAGCGACGGGCGTCTGAGCCTAGTGTCCAAGGGTCGTGGCATTCGCCACGACTGGGCAACCCGTCGGAGGCGCACCATGCCATCGAGTGGACTCGTCGAGATCCAGGGCAGCAACCGCGAGCCGGTCCCAGGCGCCGAACAGGTCGGCGGCCTCGATCACGGCCAGACGATGCAGATCACGGTGGTGATGAACCGCCGCAGCGAGGCCGCCCCGCAGGCGCCCTCGCGCCCGGACGCGGGCACGGACATCGCCACATGGCGATCGCAGCTGCGCGACCAGCTCGCGCACGAGCACGGGCCGGACGAGGCCGAGGCGAACGCCGTCTCCGGCTACCTGCAGGGCCACAACCTCGATGTGGAGCAGACCGGCGACGGCCGCCGCGACATGATCGTCACCGGCACGGTCGCGCAGATGGAGGACGCCTTCGGCGTCTCGCTCGACACCTACCGCGCGGGCGACACGAGCTACCGCGGCCGCACCGGCCCCGTGCACATGCCGCAGGACATCGCCGACTCGGTGCAGGCCGTGCTCGGGCTGGACAACCGGCCGCAGGCGCGCGCCCACATGAAGCGCGGAGACACGGTCGACGAGTCCCAGGTGACCGACCCCGCGCGCGACCCGTTCGAGCTCCTGCCCGACGCCGACATCCAGGGCATGCGCGCCGCCGCAGCGCCGAAGCCGACCCCGCTCTGGCCGATGCAGGTCGCACAGCTCTACGACTTCCCGACGACGCCCACCGGCAGGGGCGAGACGATCGGGATCATCGAGCTCGAGGGCGGGTACCGCACCTCCGACCTGAAGGCGTACTTCGCAAAGGCCAAGATCAGCCCGGCGCCGAAGGTGATCGCCGTCGGCACGAACACGCCCGGCGCGAACCCCGACGCCGACGGCGAGGTCGGCCTCGACATCGAGGTGGCCGGGGCCGTCGCCCCAGGCGCGAAGATCGTCGTCTACTTCGGCGACAACTCCGACAACGTCTTCTACGACACGCTCGCAGCCGCCGTCCACGACGAGACGAACTCGCCGTCGGTGATCTCGATCAGCTGGGGCGCGCCCGAGGATGCGTGGTCGAAGCAGGCCCGAACCGCATTCGATGCCCTGCTCGCCGACGCCCACGCCCTGGGGATCACGGTGTTCGTCGCGGCCGGCGACCACGGCGCGGGTGACGCGGGCGGCAACTCGGCCGTCCACGCCGACTTCCCCGCGTCGAGCCCGCATGCCGTCGGCTGCGGAGGCACGACGCTCGTCGGCGCGTCTGCGGGCATCGTGTCGGAGGTCGCGTGGAACGACGGCGACGGGTGGGCGACCGGCGGCGGCATCAGCCTCGACTTCCCGCGGCCCGCGTGGCAGCCGACGACGCTGCCGCACAACCTCACCCACCCGACGCGGACAGGACGGGGCGTGCCCGACGTGGCCGGAAACGCCGACATCAAGTCCGGGTTCTGGACGCTGATCGACGGCCAGTGGGCGCCGGTCGGCGGCACGAGCGCCGTCGCGCCGCTCTACGCCGGGCTGATGGCCCGCATCAACCAGTCGATCGGCGCCCCGGCAACCGGCCTGCCCGAGGCGCTCTACGCCGTTCCGCAGACCGCGTTCCGCGATATCACGGCCGGCGACAACAGCGTCCCGTCCTCGCAGTACGGCCCCGCCGTCGCGGGCTACAGCGCCGGGGACGGATGGGACGCGTGCACCGGTCTCGGCAGCATCGTGGGAAGCGCGCTCTCGGCGGCGCTCCCGGCAACGATGGCGGCGATGGCGAAGACCGCCTGAGGGGTCAGCCGGCGGGGTCGTGGGACGGCGAGATCGCGTCGCCCACGACCTCGCCCAGGCGGTGCGCGATGCTCGGGTGCTCGTCGGCCGCCACGGGCCCCACCTCGACGGCGACGATCGCATACGGCGAGTACACCTTGGTCGTGCCGGGGAGCCGGAACCACTGGCCGCCCGCGATCACCTGCCGCAGCTCCTCCTGCACCTCGTCGGCGGTCTGCCCATCGGGCAGCTCCCACCGCTGGCGATGGCCGTCGGTGAAGGTGACCGTGACGAACTGCTGGTCGGAGGCCATCGCGGCCATCGTAGCGGCCGACCCCTGCCCGGCCCGCCGTACACCGGATCCGCACGCTGCGGTCACGCGCCCGTTACACGGGTCTGGCACGCTTCGGGTGTCGTCGTCGTCCGCCGGAGGATCACCGTGCCCGCAGCTCGACCAGCCAGCCTCGCGCTCGCCGCGCTCGCCCTGCTCGTCGCGCTTGCGGCCGGGTTGCCGGCGGCCGCCTCGGCGGCGTCCCCCCATCGCACCCGGATCACCCTGTGCGGGGGGACGCACCGTGTCCGCCCGCGCGAGATCGTGCTGGCCTGCGCCGATGCCAACTGGGGCGTCGGGCACCTGCGCTGGCACCGGTGGGGAACGAGCCGCGCCCATGCGCGCGGGATCGCCTTCGTGAACACCTGCACGCCGAACTGCGCCGCGGGCACGATCGTCCGCTACCGCGTCCGCGTCGTCGCCCGCGGTCTCGTCCGCGGCCGCAACGGCGCGCGCTACACGCGTCTGCGCATGGTCGCGTTCCGGCGCCCGCCGGCCCACATGCCGCGCAGCGCCACGTTCCGGGTGACGCGGCACGGCCCGGCGCTCACGACGCCGTGATCCGCGCGGCGAGCTCGGCCGACTGATCGCGAAGCTCCGGGATCGCGACCGACTCCCACAGCTCGCCGCGCCGCATCCAGCCGATGGTGAAAAGGGCCGGCGAGAGCGCGCCCGCGGCATCCCTGACGGCGCCGCCCGCGCCCGTTTCGAGCCCCAGCCCGAGCGGATCGGGCCGCGCGAGCCCCTCGGCGAGCAGGCGGTCGTAGAGCGGCGAGCCCACGCCGAAGGGAGAGTCGGCCGGACCGACGCAGTTGATCGCCGCGTCGACGTCGAACGTCTCGATCGCGGTCTGCCCGGAGCGGCGGATGCCGACGCGCAGCCGTCCATCGGCCTCCTCGGCGCCGGCCACCGAGCCGGTCACGATCGTGAGCCGGCCGTCGCGCCGAAGCGACTGCACCCAGTCGTCGGCGGCGGGTGCCATCCGGTTTCGGTTGATCGCCCAGAAGCGTGTGTAGCTGCGCAGGAAGCGGCGCTGATCGTCGGGTGAGAGCCCTTTCCAGATCGCCTGCGTGTAGGGGCGCATCGCATCGACGACGTCGCGCGCGTCGCCGCCCCGCAGCCTGGCCCCCGCCGTCGCTGCGCGAAACGCGCGCACCTGCTCGCGCAGGGTCGTGCCGGCGGGCGGCGGATGATGGTCGAGCGCCACCGGCCCGTGCGGCCAGCGGTGAGGCACCGGTAGGAGCCCCGTCCGCGAGACGCCG
>DASXZF010000287.1:0-3054 GCA_036502065.1 Gaiellales bacterium | reverse complement strand
TGTACGGCGTGCTCGACCCCGCCACAGGCCTGCTGCGCTATGCCACCGCCGGCCACAACCTGCCGATCATCCGCGGTGCGGACGGCGTGGTCTCCGAGCTGCGGGCGACGGGCATGCCGCTCGGTCTGATGCCCGGCATGGACTACGAGGAGAAGGAGGCGGTGCTCGCCCCCGGCTCGAGCGTCCTGCTCTACAGCGACGGCCTCACCGAGGCCCACGACGCGAGCCGCGAGATGTTCGGCACGCCGCGTGTGCGCGAGCGCCTCGCCACGGACAACGTCGCCGACGAGCTGATCGCCGACCTGCTCGCCCGGCTCGACGACTTCACCGACGCCGATGCCGAGCAGGAGGACGACATCACCCTCGTCGCCCTGGCCCGCACCGGCGCCGCGCTCGCCGAGCCGGAAATCGAGCCGGAAACCGAGATGGTGCCGGTGCTCGCCTTCTCCCTCCCGAGCGCCGAGGGCAACGAGCGCGAGGCGATGCGGCGGGTCGGCGAGGTGGCCGAGACGGCCGGCGTCGCCGCGACCCGGCTCGAGCGGCTGAAGACGGCCGTCGCCGAGGCCACGATGAACGCGATGGAGCACGGCAACCGCTTCGACGCCGCGCTCGAGGTCGAGATCGCCGTCGCCCGGTCGGACTCCGCGCTGTCGGTGCGGATCACCGATCACGGCGGCGGGCGCGAGATTCCCCGGGCGGAGACGCCCGATCTCGAGGCAAAGCTCGACGGAACGCAGTCGCCCCGGGGCTGGGGGCTGTTCCTGATCGAGAACATGGTCGACGAGGTGCGCACCGAGGGCGATCAGCACCGGCACACGCTGGAGCTGATCACGCACCTGAAGGGAGACGGTGAGACCGATGGCTCAGACCGCGCTTGAGGCAACCACCCGGCATACGGATGCCGGCACCACCATCGAGCTCGCCGGCGACATCGACGGCGGCGCCCGTGAGGCGCTCGACGCCGCCTACACCGCGGTTCCGGGCGACGACGCCGTCCTGCTCGACTTCACCCGCGTCGGCTACATCAACTCCACCGGCATCGCCCTGATCGTCGGCATCCTGGCGCGGGCACGCGCCCAGGCCCGGCCGGTGAGCGCCTTCGGACTGACCGAGCACTACCGCGAGATCTTCGAGATCACGCGCCTGTCGGATTTCATGACCATCCTTGCGGACGGGCCCGAGCCCGCCGCCGAACACGGAGGTAGACAATGACGGACACGACCATCCGGAGGCTCGAGGTGCGGGCGCCCAGCCCGGGCTGCAGCGTGATCGAGCTGGCCGGCGAGGTGACGGGGGCGAGCGAGGCCGCCCTCTCCGACGCGTACGATCGGGCGGCGACGCCCGGGACACGGGCGGTGGTGCTCGACTTCGGATCGCTCGAGTACATGAATTCGAGCGGCATCGGGCTGCTCGTGACGCTGCTGGTGCGGGCCAACCGCAACCACCAGCGCATGCTCGCCTTCGGCCTATCCGAGCACTACCGCCAGATCTTCGAGCTGACTCGCCTCGACGAGGCGATCGCGATCCACGAGACCGAGGACGCGGCGCTCGCCGCGGCCGCCTGACCTCAGAAGGGACGCAACATGACCAGCCAACCCGACAACCGGGACGCCGCCGCATGGGCGCAGCCGGTCGACCGCCTGAAGGTGTCCGACGTCGCGCCCGGTGGGCGCAACATCAACATCTCGGGCCGCCGGCAGACCTCTCCCATCCAGGGCTTCGGCCGGATGTGGCAGAAGACGTACCGCGCACCCCTGGGCGGGGTCGACAAGACCCCCCAGCAGGTGATCGAGGTGTGGAAGCAGCACTTCCCCGAGTTCTGGCCGAAGGGCAACAGCTTCTTCGCGCCGCTCGCGGGCATCGCCCCCGGCGAGGTGGCCGCGCTCGACCTGGCCATGCCGGGCGGCCTCAAGCTCTCGACGGGCGTGCTCGTGCTCTACGCCGACGATGAGTCCTTCACGCTGATGACGCCGCAGGGCCACATGTTCGCCGGCTGGATCACCTTCAGCGCGTTCGCCGAGGACGGCGTCACCTTCGCCCAGGCGCAGGTGCTGATGCGGGCGAGCGACCCGATGTACGAGCTCGGGATGACCTTCGGCGGCCATGGCAAGGAGGATCTGCACTGGACGCACACGCTGCGCTCGCTGCAGACCCACCTCGGCGGTGAGGGCGAGATCACGACCCAGAGCGTGTGCGTCGACCGCGGCCGGCAGTGGTCGAAGGCGACGAACATCTGGCACAACGCCGGGATACGCTCCGGCATCTACATGACCGCAGCACCGATTCGCATGTTCGCCCGGCCGTTCCGGCGGGGCGGCTGACGGGTTGCTCGACGCGGTCGTCGTCGGCGCCGGCCCCAACGGGCTCGCGGCCGCGATCGAACTGGCCCGCGCCGGCCGCTCGGTGCTCGTCTGCGAACGCGCACCCGCGGTCGGCGGCGGGACGCGCACCGCCGAGCTGACGCTGCCCGGGTACCGGCACGACGTCTGCTCGGCGATCCACCCGCTGGCGGTCGGCTCGCCGTTCCTGCGCTCGCTGCCGCTGCACGACCACGGCCTGGAGCTGATCGAGCCGCAGGTGCAGGCCGCGCATCCGCTCGACGGCGGCCGCGCGGTCGCGCTCGAGCGGTCGCTCGCGGCCACCGCGGCGGCGCTCGGCGGCCACGACGGCGAGGCCTATGCCGCGCTGATGCGGCCGTTCGCCGAGGGCTGGGACGACCTGGCCGGCACCGTGCTCGGCGCGCCGCGGCCGCCGCGCCACCCGCTCCTCGCGGCCCGGTTCGCTCGTGTGGGCCTGCGCAGCGTCTCGGGCGTCGCCCGCGCCCGGTTTCGCTCGGACGCCGCCCGGGCGCTCATGGCCGGCATGGGCGCGCACTCGATGCGGCCGCTCTCGAGCCCGCCCACGGCGGGCTTCGCGCTCACCCTGCTCGCGCTCGCGCACGCCGTCGGCTGGCCGGTTGCGCGCGGCGGCTCGCAGGCGATCACCGAGGCGATGGCGGCCTACCTGCGCTCGCTCGGCGGTCAGATCGAGACCGGGCACGAGGTGCGTTCGCCG
>DASXZF010000286.1:0-5562 GCA_036502065.1 Gaiellales bacterium | reverse complement strand
TCGCTCACCTACACGATCATCGAAGCTCCGGGCGCGGGCTGGACGGCGGCGCGGACGCTCGCAGGCTTCGCGCTTGCCGCTGTGGCGCTCGCGGGGTTCGCGATCTGGGAGTCGCGCCGCGACGACCCGCTCATCGATCCGCGCTTCTTCCGCAGCGCCCCGTTCTCGGGAGCGACCGTCATCGCGGTGTGCGGGTTTGCCTCGCTCGCCGGGTTCCTCTTCCTGAACACGCTCTACCTCCAGGATGTGCTGGGCTATAGCGCGCTCAAAGCGGGGCTCTACGTGCTGCCGATGGCCGCGATGGCGGTCGTCTTCTCGCCGATCTCCGGCCGCCTGGTCGCAAGCCGCGGGCCGCGCGTCTCGCTGCTCGCAGCGGGGATCGCGATGACCGCGAGCGGGCTGCTCCTGACGGGCCTTACGATCACGACGCCGACCGCCCGGCTGATGGCCGCCTACGTCGTCTTCGGCATCGGCTTCGGCATGATCAACGCCCCGATCACGAACACCGCCGTGTCGGGCATGCCGCGCGCGCAGGCGGGCGTCGCGGCGGCCGTGGCCTCCACCAGCCGGCAGGTCGGCCAGTCGCTCGGCGTCGCGATCATCGGATCGGTCGTCGTCTCGACGGTCCACGGCCCGCTGCGCACAGGCTTCGCCCAGGCCAGCCACGCCGGGTGGTGGATCATCGTCGGCTGCGGTCTGGTCGTGTTGGTGCTCGGCATGCTGACGACCGGGCAGCGGGCGCGGCGGTCGGCGGTGCGCGTCGCCGAGACGCTCTCTCCCCAGGGTGAGCGGACGACGGTGGCGGCATGAGCGCCGACGGACGGCGAGACGAGACCCGCGCCGCCGCCGTGGCGCGCATCTTCGCGGTGATGCGCGGGCTGGTGCTCGACTCCGACGACCGCCGCCGCGAGGTCGTGACCGCGACCGGTATGGGCTTCGTCCGCAGCAAGGCGCTGCGCCGCCTGATCGCCGGCCCGCTGGGGATGAGCGAGCTCGCGTCGAAGCTGATCGTCGACCGGCCCTACACCTCGCTGATCGTCGACGACCTCGAGCAGCGCGGCCTCGTCGTGCGGGCCGTGGCGCCGGGCGACCGGCGGGCCAAGGTCGTCACGCTGACACCGGCGGGCCGGGCGGTCGCGGTCCAGGCCGAGGAGATCCTGGCCCGGCCGCCGGACGCGCTCGCACGGCTCGGCGCCGATGAGCTCGCCGAGCTCGACCGGCTGCTCTCTGCGCTCGACGTGTAGGTCATCAGGAGCGCACGCCCGGCGCGAAGTAGCGCGGCCCCTCGGCCGTCTGCTCCACCCGGAACCCGAACACACCCGGCGATCCATGGTCGCGGCGGCCGAAGTCGCGCACCGTCTGCGCCAGGGCGGGCGGCGCGAGGTCGGCCGCCTCGTCGAAGAGGGCGGCCACTTCCATCTCGATGTGCCCGGCACAGTGGTGCACGGGCGCGAGCACCATCATCAGGTCGCGCGGGTCGCCGCGAAACGACCGCGACGACCGCATTCGCTCCAAAAGACCGGTGCGCAGGTCGTCGGCAGCGCGTGTGCGCGCCACCCGCGTGAGCCACTCCCAGTAGGTCTCGGTCACGCCGCCCGGCGCTCGTCGTGCAGGGCGAGGATCTGGTCGGCAGACACCGGCCGGCTGAAGAGGAACCCCTGTCCGAGCGGACATCCGATCTCGCGCAGGAACGCCGCCTGCGCCTCGGTCTCGATGCCCTCGGCGAGCGCGCTCAGCCCGAGGCCGTCGGCGAGCCTGACCATCGTCGAGACCAGCACGCGGTCTTGCTCGCGCGGGAGGCCGGCGATGAACGCGCGATCGATCTTGAGCGTCGTCGCCGCCATCTCCTGAAGGCGGCCGAGCGACGAGTGGCCGGTGCCGAAGTCGTCGATCGCGATCCGCACGCCGCGCTCGTGCAGCTCGGCCATGATGCGCCGGCTCTCGTCCGGGTGGGCCATCGCCGTCGACTCGGTCAGCTCCAGCATCACCCGGTCGGGCGCGAGCCCGAAGGCATCGACGGTGGCCAGGAACCGGCGGATCGCGACGGGCTCCCACAGCGCCCCCGGGTAGTTGATCGAGGTGTAGGTGTCGAGCCCCGCGTCGCGCCAGATCACGCTCTGCCGGCAGGCCTCGTGGATGACCCAGTCCGAGAGCGGCGTGATGAGGCCGGTGCGCTCGGCGAGGGGGATGAACTCTCCGGGAGGCACGAGCGTCCCGTCGTCGCACCAGCGCACGAGCGCCTCGCAGCCGACGATCGCGCCGGTCGCGAGCTCGACCATCGGCTGGTAGTCGAGCCGCAGGTCGCCGCGGTCGATCGCCCGGGCGAGACGTGCCGCCGTCGACACGCTCGCGACGCTGCCGCGGGCGTCCTGCGTGTACACGTGGCATGTGTGGCGTCCCGAGTCCTTCGCGCGGTACATGGCGACGTCGGCGTGCTTCAGGAGGGTCTCCGTGCTCGACGCGTCGGTGGGGTAGAGGCTGATGCCGACGCTCGCCGAGCAGTAGACCTCGGTGCCGCTCACGGCGAACGGCGTCGAGAGCGCGGCGAGCAGCTGGCCGGCCACGCGCTCGGCGATGTCGGCGCCGTCACGACCGCCGTCGAGCGGGAGGCCGGTGAGCATGAGCAGGAACTCGTCGCCGCCCTGCCGGGCGACGAGGTCGCCCGCGCGCACGGCGGAGCGCAGGCGCCGGCCGACCGCGCACAGAAGCTCGTCGCCCGCGCCGTGGCCGAGGCTGTCGTTCACGAGCTTGAAGTCGTCCAGATCGACGAACAGGACGGCGACGCCCGTTCCCGCCTGCGCCGCCCGCCGCAGCTCGACCTCGAGCCGGTCGCCGAAGAGCGCCCGGTTCGGCAGGCTGGTGAGCGCGTCGTGGTAGGCGAGGTGCCCGAGCCGCTCCTCGGCGTGCTTGCGCGCGGTGATGTCGAGGAGGTAGCCCTGGCGGTAGAGCGGGACGTCGTCCTGGCTCACGACGACGACCGACTCGTCCCGCACCCACCGCTCGGTCGCGTCGGGGCGGACGATCCGGTACTCGCAGCAGAACTCGCTGTCCTCATCGTGGGCCTGCGCGAGCCCGGCCAGCACCCGGTCACGGTCGTCCGGATGGATCACCTTCGCGAACAGGTCGGGGTCGGTCATCCACTGCTCGTGCGTGTATCCCGTGATCTCGGCGTTCTGCGGGCTGTTGTAGATCGACGTCGCGGTCGCGTCGAGCGCATCGATGTAGATCGCGAGCGGAAGCCGCTCGACCAGGTTGCGGTAGCGCTCCTCGGCCTCGCGCACGTGCGCCTGGGAGTCGGTGAGCGCCTGCTCTGCGTGCTTGCGCGTGGTGATGTCGAAGATCACGCCGTGCACCGCGATCGGCTCGCCGATGTCGTCGTGCACGGTCACCGCCGTGTCCCACACCCAGCGCACGTCCCCGGACGCGTCGAACAGCCGGTACTCGCGCTCGAACGGCGCGCCCGCCTCGACCGCGTCGGAGTACGCCGCGAGCGTCGCGTCGCGATCCTCGGAGTGGATCCGCCGTGCCCATTCGGACGTGCCCTGGCTCCAGTCCGACACGGCCCAGCCGAACAGCCGCTCGAGCTGGGGGCTGACGTAGACGGGATCGCCGGTGAGCGGGCTGGCCGTGTATGACACCGCCGGGAGCTGCTCGATGAGCGAGCGCAGCATGTCGCCGGAGCGCTTGCGCGACTCGTGGTCGAGCGTGTTTGCAAGGGCGTATGCGAGCACCTCGCAGCGGCGTGCCCAGACGCGCTCGAGCGGCGGCGTGCGCTCGCCGGGCGCCGGCCGCAGGGCGAGCACGCCCACAGACCGCTCACCGGCCCGAAGCGGCAGCACCCAGGCGTCGTCCTCGACTGCGGGACGCTCGTCGGCGAGATGCCGCCGTTCCGGGTCGAACACCCAGATCTCGCCGCGGGCCGCGGTGAACTCGGGCACGCGGTCGCGGAACACGCCGATCACCGCCGCAGGCGTCCGCAACGCCTGGAGCGCGAGCGACAGCTCCAGGAGTTGCTGGTCGCGAGAGGTTGCGCCCATCTCCTGCAGGTAATCGGACGTGGCCGGTCTCGATTGAGGCAGAGACCACGATCTGAACGTGGGGCCGTTTCGCTCCTCCGCGGTGCGGGCATCAACGGTGCGTCCTTCGGCTCGAGGAGGCAAACCGTGACCATCGGTGGTCCGCCGCCGCGCGAGTTCGCCCTCTCGGGCACGTTTCCGTCGCCGGCGTTCGTCGTCACGGCGTATGCGGAAGGCCGGCGCGCAGGCTGCCTCGTCGGCTTCGCGACCGAGGTCAGCATCGCCCCCGCCCGGTTCCTCGTGTGCGTCTCGCGCCTGAACGCGACGTTTCCAGTTGCCGCGGCAGCCGAGCGTTTGGCGGTCCACGCCGTGACGGAGGCGCAGCGGGGCCTGGCCGAGCTCTTTGGCGGCGAGACCGGCGATGACGTCGACAAGTTCGGCCTCTGCGATTGGACGCCCGCGTCGGATGGCACCCCGATTCTGACCGCATGCCCGACGTGGTTCCTCGGCCGCATCGTGGAGCGGGTCGATCTCGGCGACCATGTCGGCTTCATCCTGCACCCCGAGCGCTCGCAGGACGGTGGCGCGATCGCATGGCTCACGGTGCGCGATCTGGGCGAGATCGCGCCCGGGCATCCGGAGTAGACGGCGCCCGCCCTGCGCGGAGCCTCTCGGTCGCCCCTCGTTCGGGGGCTCACCAGTCGATCGGGCGCTTGTCCTGCCAGAGCCGGCCAGTTGCGCCACCGTCTGGCAGGGAAGCCAGGTAGCAAACGGTTTCGGCGGCCTGCTCGGGGGCGACCGGCGCACCCGGCCCGCCCATCTCAGTCCGCATCCAGCCCGGATGCACCGCGTTGACGAGGATCCCGTCGGCGGCGAAGGTTGCGGCGAGGTTGAGCGCGAGCATGTTGACCGCGGCTTTGGACATCCGGTAGGGGAACGCGACGCCGTCCTTGGGGACGGAGAAGCGTCCGGAGTCGGAGCTGACGATCACGATCCTGCCCCTACGGCCGGCCGCCCGGAGGGGCCCGAGCAGGGCCTGTGTCAGAAACAACGGCGCCGCAGCGTTCACCGCCATCACGCGTTCGAACTGCTCTCGCGAATGGTCGTCGATCCCCCCGGGACTTCCGATTCCGGCGTTGTGCACCAGCACGTGGAGCTCGGGTGCAACCGCGGCCGTTCGGGCCGCCGCCTCGAGCACGCCCTCGTGGGTGGCGAGGTCGCCCCACACGGGTTCCCCCCCGACCGTCTCGGCCACGGCCGCGGCCGCCTCGTGCGTGCGGGCGTGGCAGAGAACCCGCGCGCCCTCGGCCGCGAACAGCCGAGCGACTTCGTAGCCGAGGCCGCGACTCGTCCCCGTCACCAGCGCCGTCCTGCCCGCGAGGCTCACAAGCCGACCCTACCGGCGGGGACGAGAATCGTCACGCCGAACCAGCCCACGCCCTTCTCAACCATGCCGAAAACGATGAAGCCCTCTAACGGACTCGAACCGTTGGTCTCTCACGGAAACGGACTAACGATCTAGTCCGTTCATGCCGATAGGGAGGGC
>DASXZF010000285.1:0-25512 GCA_036502065.1 Gaiellales bacterium | reverse complement strand
CGCGGCACGGCTACACCCTCGCGTTGGTCGGCCACCGCGCAGGCCTCGCCGAGGCGCTCGCCGCCTACGGCATCGCCGGACTGCCGGCGATCGAGCCGCGCTCGACGGCCGGGCTGCGGGCGTTTCTGGAAGCGCTGTCCTAGGGGTCCTCGCCGAGCGCGAGCAGCATGCCCCAGCTGGTGATCGCGACGACGACGAAGCCGACGGCGAGCGCCGTGCGGCCGGCGGCGGCAAAGCCGGCGGCGCCGAGGCCGAACACCGCCGCCTCGACAGCCGTGCGCGGGGGCCGCGGCAGCCGCCGCCCGGCCCGCGGGGCGCACCAGAGGCCCCACACGCCCGTCGCCGCGACGAGCGCGACGACGGCGAGCACCCATCCGCCCACGTGGTCGCCGCCGTCGGCGAGGCCGGCCAGCGCGACCAGCTCGAGCACGAAGCGCAGGGCAAGGTTGGCGGCTCTCACCTGACGAGCGTAGCCTTGGGCCCCCGAGAAAGGAGCGCACGATGGGACAGCCGGTCGTCCACTTCGAGGTGATGGGGAAGGACGTTGCGAAGCTGAGCGGCTTCTATTCGGAGCTGTTCGACTGGCAGATCGACACGTCGAATCCGATGGGCTACGGCCTCGTCGACCGCGAGGCGAACCTGAATGCCGATGGGGTCGGCATCGGCGGCGGGATCGGCCAGGCGCCGGAGGGCTACGCCGGCCACGTCACCTTCTACGTCGCCGTCCCCGACGTCGGCGCCGCGCTCGAGCACGCGGAACGGCTCGGCGGCACCCGCATGATGGGGCCGGAGCAGGTGACGCCCGACCTCGCGATCGGCGTCTTCACCGATCCCGAGGGCCACCCGATCGGCCTCACGAGCGGCGGTTCGTGCATATCGGTGCCAGGCACTGTGATGCATCCGCAGCGTCGTCGCGATGGGGACTCTCCCCATGCGGACAGTCCCCGCTTCCCGATCTGAATAATGGTGCCTGGCACCGGTTATTCAGCCGAAGGGTGCAGCAGAGGCACCGCGCCCGACCAGCCCGCGCGCAGGACGTCGAGCAGCGACGGCGGTGTGACCACGGTCGCGGGGCCGGCAGGCGGACGCCGCCTGCGCGCGGCGTAGCCGGACGGCGACCAGAGCAGCAGCTCGTCGCCGAGCACCAGATACGGGTCGCCGTCGACGAGCACGAAGGCGCCGTCGGGCAGCGCCGCGAACGCGGCCGAGTGCGTGCGGTGCGCCCCGGATGCGGGGTCGACCCGCTCGCCGTGCAGGCGCAGGTCGATCGCATCCGCACCGGACTCGCCGTCGTGCAGCCCCGCCCAGATCGCGCCGAAGCGCACGTAGTCCTCGCGGCGGCAGAGCGCGCACGGCCGGTGCCCGGCCGCAAATGCCGTCACCTCGTCGAGGAAGAAGAGCTCGGTGAACCGGCCCGGCTGCATCATCGGCCCGCGCTGCCAGCCGCGGAACTCGAGCCGGCAGGAAATCCAGCGCCGCACCTGCCATCGGCGCCGGATGCGCTCGTGCGCGTCGTGCAGGCAGCCGCGGTTGCCGTAGACCAGGCCGCGGGCGGGGGCGGCGATCAGCTCGCCGAGCGGCGTCACGCGGTTCTGCAGCGCCACGCCGTCAGCCTCGCATCATCCGGCCGGCCAGGCCGACGTAGTTCTCGGCGAGCGTCGTCGCGGCCGCTTGGGACGAGACCACGTAGCGCAGCTGGGCGAGCTGCAGCTCGCGGTCGAACGGGTCGTCGCCGGGCAGGCGGTGCAGCATCGAGGTCATCCACCACGAGAAGTGCTCGGCGCGCCACACCCGCGGCAGGCAGGCGGCGGAGTAGCCGTCGAGCCGGCTGTGGTCGCCGTCGGCATACCAGGCCGCGATCGCCTCGCCGAGCAGCTCGACGTCGGCGATGGCGAGGTTCAGCCCCTTGGCGCCCGTCGGCGGCACGATGTGGGCGGCATCGCCTGCGAGATAGAGCCGCCCGTGCTGCATCGGCGAGATGACGACGCTGCGCATGCCGGTGACGCCCTTCTCGAGCACCGGGCCCTCGGCGAGCGTCCAGCCTGGCACCCCGAGCCGCGCCTGCAGCTCCGCCCAGATACGCGCGTCCGGCCACGCGCCGATGTCCTCATCGTGGGCCACCTGCACGTAGAGCCGGCTGAGCGTCGGCGAGCGCAGGCTGAGCAGCGCGAAGCCGCGCTCGTGGCTTGCGTAGACGAGCTCGTCGTTCGACGGCGCGACGTCGGCCAGGATCCCGAGCCAGCCGAACGGATACTCCCGCTCGGTCGAGCGCAGCACCCCGGCCGGGATGGACGAGCGCGACACGCCGTGGAAGCCGTCGCAGCCGGCGATGAGGTCGCAGCGCAGCGTGTGGTCGCGGCCCCCGTGGCGGTACGTGACCGCCGGCCGGTCGCTTGCGATGTCCAGAAGCGCCACGTCCTCGGCCTCGAACAGCAGCGGGTCGCCGTCGTCCAGCCGCAGCCGGATCAGATCCTTCACGACCTCGGTCTGGCCGTAGATCACGATCGCCGCTCCGCCGGTGAGGTCGGAGAGCGCGATGCGGTGGCGCTCGCCGTCGAACTGGAGCTCGACGCCGTGATGGATGATCCCCTCGCGGTCGAGCCGCTCCCCGGCGCCGATCGCACGCAGCAGGTCGACCGAGCCCTGCTCGAGCACGCCCGCCCGGATGCGGTGCTCGCAGTGGTCGCGGCTGCGGCTCTCGAGCACGACCGACTCGACCCCCCGCGTCTTCAGCAGCCGCGCCAGCGTGAGCCCCGCCGGGCCGGCTCCGACGATCGCGACCTGCGTCGCCTGCTCGGTCAACCGGCATCCCGCTCGAAGAGCGCCGCCTGCCCCTGGCCGACGCCCACGCACAGCGTCGCCAGGCCGTAGCGGCCGCCGCGGCGGCGCAGCTCGTGGACGAGCGAGACGACCAGGCGGGCGCCGCTCATCCCCAGCGGATGGCCGAGCGCGATCGCCCCGCCGTTCACGTTCACGCGGTCGGGGTCGAGGCCGAGCTCGCGCACGACCGCCACGCTCTGCGATGCGAAGGCCTCGTTCAGCTCGACGAGGTCGATGTCTGCGACCGACACGCGCGTGCGCTCGAGCAGCCTGCGCACGGCCGGGATCGGGCCGATCCCCATCACCTGCGGATCGACGCCCACGGCCGCGCTGCCCCGGAACGCCGCCAGCGGCACGGCGCCGAGCGCCGCCGCCCGCTCCTCGCTCGCGATCACGAGCGCGGCGGCGCCGTCGTTCATCCCACTCGAGTTGCCCGCGGTGACGGTGCCGCCCTTGCGGAACGCGGGCTTGAGCGCCGCGAGCCCCTCCGGCGTCGTGTCGGGCCGCGGATGCTCGTCGTGCTCGACGTCGCCGACGGGCACGAGCTCGTCGGCGAAGCGGCCGGCCGCGTGCGCCGCAGCCCATCTGCGCTGCGACCGCAGTGCGAAGGCATCCTGCTCGTCGCGCGACACCTCCCACCGCTCCGCGACGTTCTCGCCGGTCTCCCCCATGCTCTCGAGCGGGAACATCGCCTCGAGGCGCGGGTTGGGGTAGCGCCAGCCGAGGGTGGTGTCGTACACCGTGCGGTGGCCGCGCTCGAACGCGCGGGCGGGCTTGGGCATCGAGAGCGGCGCCCGCGTCATCGACTCGACGCCGCCCGCGACCACGAGGTCCGCATCGCCGGCGATGATCGCGTGGCACGCCGAGACCACCGCCGAGAGGCCCGAGGCGCAGAGCCGGTTCAGCGTCACGCCGGGGACGGACTGCGGGAGCCCTGCCAGGAGCACCGCCATGCGGGCGACGTCGCGGTTGTCCTCGCCGGCCTGGTTGGCGCAGCCGAGGTAGACGTCGTCGATCTGCTCCGGCT
This sequence comes from Gaiellales bacterium, assembly GCA_036502065.1. GTDB lineage: Bacteria > Actinomycetota > Thermoleophilia > Gaiellales > JAICJC01 > JAICJC01. The sequence continues at coordinate 21,665 of DASXZF010000285.1, read as the reverse complement.
CGACACCGGCCCGCTCGACGGCGGCGCCGACAGCGACCGCCGCCAGGTCGTCGGGGCGAATGCCGGCCAGGGCGCCGCCGTAGCGGCCGATCGGGGTCCGCACCGCGGCCAGGATCACCGCCCGGCTCATCCGCCGCCCTCCTCGTCGCGGACGCGCTGGGCGATGCCGAAGGCCGTATTCGCGGCGGGGACGCCGCAGTAGACGGCCGCCTGGAGCAGCACCTCGGAGATCTCCCCCCAGGTGAGGCCGTTGCGACGGGCCGCCCGCAGGTGCAGCGCGAGCTCGTGGTCGTGGCCTCCCGCGACGAGCGCCGTGAGCGTGATGCAGCTGCGGGTGCGGCGGTCGAGCCCCGGCCGCGACCAGATCTCGCCCCACGCGTAGCGCGTGATCAGCTCCTGGAAGTCGGCGGTGACCTCGGAGGCCGCCGCAAGCGACGCGTCCACGTGCGCGTCGCCGAGCACCTCGCGCCGCACCTCGAGGCCGCGCTCGTACCGATCGTCGGTCATGACTGCTCCCCTCCCTGGAGTATCCGGTCGACCATCGCCGCGGCCGGCTCGAGTCCCGTCGCCGGGTCGAGTGCGGCGTCGATCTCGTCCAGCCGCAGCCCCAGCCCCTCGATGTCGGCGAGCGCCTGCCGAAACGCGATCCCGCCGGCGAACGCCTGCGTCGCCGCGGCGTCCACGACCCGCCGCGCCTGCATCAGACCGACCCGCCCGGCGGCGGCGAAGACGACCCGTTCGGCCATCACGAGCCCGCCGGTGAGGTCGAGGTTGCGGCGCATGCGGGCGGGGTCGACCTCGAGGCCGGCCAGCACCTCGGCGGCGGCGGCCGCCGCCCCGCCCGCGAAGGCCAGCGCGCCGGACACGTCTTCCCACTCGGCGTGCCACGCGCCCGCCGCCCGCTCGTGCTCGTGCGGTCCGGCCGCGACCAGGGCTGCGGCGTGCCGGCGGGCGTGGGCGGCGCAGGCGAGCGCACGCACCGACCCGGCGGGATTGCGCTTGTGGGGCATCGTCGAGGAGCCGCCGCCCGCGCCCTCGCGCACCTCCGCCACCTCGGTCTGCGACAGCAGCACGACGTCGTCGGCGATCTTCGCGGCCGCAGCTGCGACCGCCGCGAGCGCGGCGCCGAGCTCGATCAGCGGCGTGCGCCGCGCGTGCCAGGGCGCGATCGGCTCGGCCAGCCCGAGCTCGTGCGCGTAGCCGCGCATCACCTCGCCGGCGTGGTCGCCGAGCACCGAAAGCGTGCCGACGGCACCGCCGAGCTGCGCGGGCAGGCGGCCACCGCCCACTCGGGCGACCAGACTCCGGGCGTCGCGCACGCCCTGCAGCCATCCCGCCGCCTTCAGCCCGAACGTCGTCGGCACCGCCTGCTGCATCAGGGTGCGCCCGGCCATCGGTGTGGTGCGGTGCTGCAGGGCCAGGGCCGCGCACCGCTGCGCCGCCGACGCGAGCCAGCCGTCGATCGGCGCGAGTGCGCGGGTCGCGACGAGCATCGCCGCGCTGTCGACGATGTCCTGGCTCGTGGCGCCCCAGTGGACGTAGCCGGCCGCCTCACCGCCGGCCTGCTCGCGGAGCGCACGCACGAGCGGCTCGGCCGGGTTCCCGGCGGCCCGGGCGTCGCGGCAGAGCTGGTCGATGTCGTAGAGGTCGGGACGGCAGCGCCCGGCGATCGTCCCCGCGAGATGGGCCGGGACGACGCCGGCGATCGCCTCGGCGTTCACGAGCGCCCGCTCGGCCTCGAGCATCGCCGCGAGCCAGGCGCGGTCACACACGGCGCGCTCGACCTCGGGCGGCACGAAGAGCGGGGCGAAGGTCGTCACAACGCGAGGAACGCCGTCTGCCGGTCGCCCTGGAGGTGGACGTCGAAGCCGATGACGCCGCCCCCACGGTCGACGCCGATCAGGCTCTCGCGCTCCCGGCCGGCGAGCGCCGCGAGCAGCGGGTCGCCGTCGTTGCCCGGCTCGCCCGGGAAGTACATGCGCGTCCGCAGCGGCTTGAGCAGGCCGCGCGCGAACACGAGCACCGCGACGAACGGGGCTCCCGGCCCGCCCGGCTTCACCGTCACGAATGCGTATCGCCCCTCGGCGTCGGTGCCGCAGCGCCCGAAGCCGAACCCGTCGCCGCGACCGCCGTGCTCGTCGAGCTGCCACACCTCGACCATCGCATCGAACACCGGCTCGCGGGCGCCGTCGAGCACCACACCCTCGATCCGGATCGCGCCGGGGTGGCCGGGGCCGACCAGGTGACGCTGGTCGGCCACGCACAGGCCGAACGAGAAGAACGGCCCCACCGTCTGCGACGGCGTCGCTCCGGCCGCGCCGCTCATGCCTCGACCGGGGTCGCGTCGCGGCCGCCGAGCACGATGTCGAACCGGTAGCCGAGCGCCCACTCCGGCGTCGTCGTGTCCCAGTCCAGGCGCGAGACCAGGCGCTCGCGCAGCCGCTCGTCGCGGATCGACTGGAAGATCGGATCGGCGGCGAAGAGCGGATCGCCCGGAAAGTACATCTGCGTGACCAGGCGGTCGGTGAAGGCGCGGCCGAAGATCGAGAGATGGATGTGGGCGGGCCGCCAGGCGTTCTGGTGGTTGCGCCACGGATAGGCGCCGGGCTTCACGCTCGTGAAGCGGTACGTGCCCTCGGCGTCGGTGAGGCAGCGGCCGGCGCCCGTGAAGTTGGGATCGAGCGGCGCCGGATGCTGATCGCGCTCGTGCACGTAGCGGCCGGCGGCGTTTGCCTGCCAGATCTCGATCAGGGCGCCCGGGACGGGCCCGCCGGTGCCGTCGAGCACCCGGCCGGTGACGATGATGCGCTCGCCCAGCGGCTCGCCGTCGTGCTGGGCGGTGAGGTCGGAGTCGGTCGCGGCCGGCGGGTCGTCGCCGTACACGGGCCCGGACGGGTCGTGCATCGACTCGGGCAGCATGATCAGCGGCCGAAGCGGCGCGCGCAGGCGCGTCGAGCGGTAGTCGGGGTGCAGGTAGGGCGGGTGCACCGTGCCCTCCTCGCCGTCGGCGATGCGGCGGATGGCGGACTCGCTCATCCCGCCGGCTCCCGCTCCTCGGCCGTCTTGAGCGAGCGCAGCGCCTCGAGCTCGGCGTCGGTCGGCGGCGCGCTCACCTCGAGGTCGGGGACGACCGCAAGCCGCCAGCCCGTGGCGGCGATCACGTCTTCGACGGCGACGCCCGCGTGGATGCGCGCGAGCCGTAGCTCACACGTGTCGGGATCCGGCTCCAGCTCGCCGAGGTCGGTGATGACGGCCGAGACGCCGCCGCCGGTGAACCCGAGCGCGGCGCGCGATCCGGGGCCGTCGCCGAACCCGACCGACGTGCGGAAGTCGAGCCGCTCGACGAACGTGCGCGGCGACTGCTTGAGGATCACGAGCGTCTCCTTGCACGACGCGGCGATCTCGGGCGCGCCGCCGCCGCCGGGCAGCCGCACCCTGGGGTGGTCGTAGCCGCCGATCACCGTGCTGTTCAGGTTGGCGTAACGGTCGATCTGGGCGGCGCCGAGGAAGCCGACGTCGATGCGCCCGCCCTGCAGCCAGTAGCTGAAGATCTCGGGCACCGACACGACCGTGTCGGCCGTTTCGGCCAGCTCGCCGTCGCCGATCGAGAGCGGCAGGTTGAGCGGCTTTGCGCCGATCGTGCCGCTCTCGTAGATGAGCACGCACCCGGGCGCGTGCGTGGCCCGGGCGAGGTTGGCCGCCTTGCTCGGCAGCCCGATGCCGACGAAGCACACGGCGCCGTCGCGGAGCCTGCGCGCCGCGGCGATGGCCATCATCTCCTCGGCAGTCCAGTCGCTCACGCCGCGCCCTCCAGCACGTGCTCGCGGATCCAGTCCGAGAAGGCGTCACGGTCGCGGCTGATCGCATCCCAGCGCCGGTAGAAGCCGTTGTCGCGGTCGTAGTAGCCGTGCACGTAGGACGGATGGGCGCCGCCGACTGCGACGGCGACCGCGGTCACAACCCACGTCGGCAGGATGACCGCGCCGGGCACCGGCTCGAGCTCCTCGACGATCTCCTCCACGGTCGCGAGCGAGCGCGACGCCGCCAGCACCGCCTCCTTCTGCACGCCGCTGATCCCCCACAGCTGCACGTTGCCCCTGCGGTCGGCGCGCTGGGCGTGGATGACGCCGACGTCGGGCCGAAGCGCGGGCACGGCGGCCAGCCGCTCGCCGGTGAATGGGCACTCGATCGAGGCTGCCCGGGTGTGCTGCGGCAGGTCGGTGCCGGCGTATCCGCGCAGAACGGCGAAGGGCAGGTTGGCAGCGCCGGCGGCGTAGGCCGCCGCCATGCCGGCATGGGAGTGCTCCTCGAGCTCGAGCGGCACCGGCCACGCGTGCTCGACCGCCTCACGCAGCCGGTGCAGCGACCCCACACCCGGGTTGCCGCCCCACGAGAACACGAGCTTGCGGGCGCAGCCCATCCCGATCATCTGGTCGTAGACGACGTCCGGCGTGAGCCGGATCAGCGTCAGATCGCGCCTGCCCTGACGGATCAGCTCGTGCCCCGCGGCATGCGGGATCAGGTGCGTGAACCCCTCGAGCGCGACCGAGTCGCCGTCGTGCACGAGCTCGGCCACGGCCTCTTCCAGGCTGACGATCTCCGCCATCGGTCTCCTCGCTCGACCCGCTCAGAACGGGAACGGTCGCGTGCCGCTCTGGACCGTGACCCACTGCAGCTCGGTGAACTCGTCCATTGCAAACGTGCCGCCGAACCGGCCCCAGCCGCTGTCCTTCACCCCTCCGAACGGCATCTGCGGCTCGTCGTGCACCGGCTGATCGTTCACGTGCACGATCCCGGCCTCGAGCCGTCCCGCGATCGCGAGGCCCTTCTCGGGGTCGGTCGTGATGATGCCGGAGGAGAGGCCGTAGCTGGTCGCGTTCGCAGCCGCGACCGCCTCGTCGGCATCGGCGACCACCTCGATCGAGGCCACCGGCCCGAACGTCTCGACCTGGGCGAACTCGCTGTCGCGGGGGACGTCGGTGAGCAGCGTCGCCCGGTAGCAGGCGCCCTCGGCGCTGCCGCCGGCGAGCACCCTCGCGCCCGCCTTGACGACGTCGTCGACGCGTCGGCTGACAGTCTCCAGGGCGGCGGGGTTGATGAGCGGGCCGATGATGGTCGTGTGCTCGCGCGGATCGCCCACGCCGAGGCCGGCCACCTTCTCGGCCAGCGCGGCCGTGAACGCCGCGGCGATCGGCTGCTCGACGATGATGCGCCGGGCCGACATGCAGATCTGACCCTGATGCAGATAGGCGCCGAATGCGGCGGCATCCACGGCGTAGCGCAGATCGGCGTCGGCGAGCACGATCAGCGGGTTCTGGCCGCCGAGCTCGAGCACGACCCGCTTGAGGTGACGGCCGGCGGCCTCGGCCAGCTTGCGGCCGGTGGCGGTCGAGCCGGTGAAGTTGATGCGGCGCACGCGCGGGTTCTCGACCAGCTCGTTGCCGACGTCCGCGGCACCGGAGCGGTCGTGGGTGACGATGTTGAGCACGCCGTCGGGCAGCCCCGCCTCGGCGAAGATCTCGCCCCACAAAAGGCCGCCGACGTAGGGCGACTCCTCCGACGGCGAGAGCACGACCGTGTTTCCGAACACGAGCGGCGCGGCGATCGCGCGCGCCGAGAGGATCAGCGCCGCGTTCCACGGCGAGATCGCGCCGACGACGCCCACCGGCCGGCGGATGCCCATCGCGAAGGCGCCCGGCATGTCTGAGGGCAGCACCTGGCCGAGCGGCGCATAGGCCGCCCCGGCCGCCTGCCGGAAGAGGCCCGGCACGAAGCCCATCTGGAACATGCCGAACCCGAAGCTGCAGCCGGTCTCCTTCGCCAGCCACTCCACCACCTCGTCCCGGCGCGACTCGAGCACGTCGGCGGCCTTGAGGAAGATCCCCTGGCGCTGGCCGGGGCCGGCCTGCGACCAGCTCGCGAACGCCGCGTGCGCGGCCTCGATCGCCCGCCGGGCGTCCTCGCGGCCGCCTGCGGCGACGCTCGCGACCACGCCGCCCGTGTACGGATCGAGGTCGTCGAACCGGCCTCCGGCGGCGGCATCGACCCACTCGCCGCCGATCAGGTGGCGACACTCCCTGGCCCGCGTGTCCGTTGCGCTCATCTGCTCCTCCTCGTCTCAGCTTCCGGTGCGGAGCACCGGTTTGATCACCACGCCGGCCTCGGCGTCCCGGGCGGCTCGCTCGATCTGGTCGAAGTCGTAGAAGGTCATGAACCGCTCCACGGGGAAGCGGCCCTGGCGCCACAGCTCGATCAGCCGCGGCAGGAACACCGACGGCACGCTATCGCCTTCGACGATCCCGCGTATCGTCCGCCCGGACACGAGGATGCTGTTCATGTCGAACGTGACCTCGGTACCGAACGCGGGCGCGCCTATCAGACCGCACACGCCGGTCGGCGCGGTGCACTCGACCGCTTGCCGGAACACCTGCGGCGAGGCGGTCGTCTCGAGGCTCGCGTCGGCCCCATCGCCGGTGATGCGCATGATGGCTGCGACCGCGTCCTCGGCGCCGGCGTCGACCGTGTGGGTCGCGCCGAGCTCGCGCGCGATCTCGAGCCGCGCCGGGTTCCGGTCGATCCCGATGATCGTGGTGCACCCGGCGATCCGGGCGGCGAGGACGGCGGCGAGGCCGACCGTGCCGGTGCCGAATACGGCAAGCGCCGTTCCGGCCGCCGGGGTGAGCACGTTCAGGACGGCGCCGGCACCGGTCTGGATGCCGCACCCGAACGGCGCCACGATGTCGAGCGGCATGTCCGGGGCGAGCTTGACCACGTTGCGCGCGTTCGCCACCGAGTGGGTGGCGAAGCTCGACTGCCCGAAGAAGTGCCCGTGCAGGAGGTCGCCCCCGCGGCGAAGCGCGCTCGTGCCGTCGGGGCGGGACGCGCCGAAGTTATGGGCGAAGAACTCGTGGCAGTACGAGGGCCGCCCGGTGGCGCAGCACGGGCAGTGCCCGCACGAGTGGTAGCTGAGCGCGACGCGATCTCCCGGCGCGATGCCGGTCACGCCCGCGCCGACCTCGTCGACCACGCCGGCGCCCTCGTGGCCGAGCACTGCCGGCAGCGGCACCGGGTACCACTGGTCGCGCACGATCAGGTCGGTGTGGCAGATGCCCGCTGCGGCGATGCGGACGCGCACCTCGTCGGCGCGAAGCGCGCCCATCTCGACCTCCTCGAGCGTGAACGGGGCGCCCTTCTGCGCCGTCACGGCCGCGGTGATCCTCACGGCTCCGGCTCCGGCGGCGGCTCCTCGGCGATCACGAGCTCGCGCCCGACCGGCAGCAGCTGGATGCCGAACCGGTCGGTCACCGTGCCCCACACCCCCCGCGGCAGGAAGATGGCGAACAGGATCGCGGTCGCCCCGATCCCGGTCAGGTACACCGTGCCGTTGGAGATGAACTCGGTCTGGATCACGAACAGGACGAGCGCGCCCAGGATCGGCCCCTCGAAGCTGCCGAGCCCGCCGACGAGCACCATGAAGATCATGTAGGCGGTGTACTGGATCGAGAAGATCGAGGTCGGCTCGATGAAGAGGATGTTCGCGAGCGTCGCCGCGCCTGCCGCGCCGGTGCCGAGCGCCGCCAGGACGAACAGCACCGTCTTCACCTCGGTCACGCGGACGCCGAGCGACGCGGCGGCGCCCTCGTCGTCGCGGATGGCCTGGAGGGAGGCTCCGAGTGGGCTCCGCAGGAGCAGGAAGACGACGACGAGCGCGATCACCGCCGCCCCGAGCGTCCACCAGTATGTGTAGTGCTCGCGCTGGGTCGGCTCGTAGAAGTTGAACTCGATCAGCGACGTGCCGGTGCCGGCGCCGAGGCCGGAGTCGAGCGTCACGAGGATCGCGAGCGACTCGGCCACGACCCACATCGCGATCGCGAACTGGGCGGCGCGCAGACGCAGCATGAACACCGAGAGCGGCAGCGCCAGCACGCCGCAGAAGAGCGTGGCCTCGAGCATGGCGATGTAGGGGTGCTGGCCGTGGTTCACCAGGAAGACCGTGCCGTAGGCGCCGAGACCGATGAACGCCTGCTGGCCGATCGAGACCATGCCGCCGAACCCGGCCAGAGCGTTCCACATCACCGCCATGATCACGAGGATCAGGAGGTTCGTCAGGTCGAGCACGACGTTCGAGCTCGCGAACTCGGGCGCGAGCGCGAGCACGCCGGCCACCGCGACCGCAACGGCCGTCGAGGTGCCCGACAACCGCGACCAGCGCCGGACCCGTCCCCGCGGCGGCGTCTTTGTGACCGCGACGCCGGTCACTGCGTCCCGTCCCGCGAGCCGAGCAGTCCGCCGCGGCGGGTCGCGATCACCACCAGGAACACGAGGTTGCCGGCCAGGATCGAGTACTGGGGGTTGATCTGGGCGCCGGTCGTCTGCGAGACGCCGAGCACGATCCCGCCGGCCAGCGTGCCCCACAGCGATCCGAGCCCGCCGATCACGACGGCCTCGAACGCGAATATCAGCTGCGTGGGACCGGCCGTCGGGTCGAACGTCGAGCGGATGCCCAGGAAGAGCCCGCCGAGGGCGGCGATCGCGACCGCGAGCGCCGTCGCCCAGGCGTACATCGACCGCGAGTCGATGCCGACGAGCTCGGCCGAGTCGACGTCCTGCGCCGTCGCGCGCATCATCGATCCGAACCGCGTGCGGTGCAGGAACACGTGCAGGCCGGCGACGACGGCCACCGCGACCGCCAGAGTGAGCGCGCCGATGGCCGAGATCGAGAGCTGGCCGGTGATCCTCCAGCTGGCCGTCGTCAGGGCACCCGCGTTCCCGCCGAGCGACTTCACGTCGGGCGAGAACTGGCGCAGAAGGATGTTCTGGATCGCGATCGAGAGCCCGAAGGTGGCCAGGATCGGCGTCAGGATGCCGGCGCGCAGGCTGCGCTCGAGGATCGTCCGCTGCAGCACGTAGCCGATGGCGAGCATCACCGGCAGCACCGCCAGGAAGGCCACGAACGGAGAGACGCCGACGTGATCGAGCACGACCGTGACCAGATAGGCGCCGACCACGGCCAGGTCGCCGTGGGCGAGGTTGATGATCCGCATCACGCCGTACATCAGCGAGAGGCCGCAGGCCAGGAGCGCGTACACACCGCCGAGCAGCACGCCCTGTACGACCACGTTCACCCAGGTCATGCCGCGCCCCCTCCCGCGCCGGCGGCGCTCAGGCCGAAGTAGGCGGCGGTGATCTTCTCGCGCGCGGCGGGCTCGGCGCGGTCCTCGAGCACGACCCGGCCCTCGAGCATGCACACGACCCGGTCGGCGAACCCGAGCGCACGGTCGAGGTCCTGCTCGACCAGGAGCGCCGTCGTGCCCTCGCGCACGACCGTCCGCAGGGACTCGTACACCGCCTCGACCGCGATCGGGGACAGGCCGAGCGAGACCTCGTCGAGCAGCAGCACGATGGGATTGCTCATGAGCGCACGGCCGATGGCGGTCGCCTGCTGCTCGCCACCCGAGAGGTTGGCGGCGCGGCGCTTGCGCAGCGGGGCGAGCATCGGGAACGCGGCGAGCACCGAGTCGAGATCCCAGCGCCCGGCGCGGCGCGTCGCGGCGCCCATGCGCAGGTTCTCCTCGACCGTGAGCCCGGGAAAGAGCCGCCGTCCCTCGGGGACAAGCGCAATCCCAAGCGCCACCCGCCGGTGGGCGGAGACGCGGGTGACGTCGCGGCCGGCCAGCGACACGGTACCGGCCGCCGCCTGGTGCGCGCCCGCGATCGTGCGCAGAAGCGTCGTCTTGCCGGCGCCGTTGGCGCCGACGAGCGCCACGGTCTCGCCCTCCGCGAGGGCGAGTGACACGCCGCGCACGGCCTGGAGCAGGCCATAGCCTGCGTCGACCGAGTCGACCGCGAGCAGGCTCACGCGATCCTCGTGCCAAGGTAGGCGTCTACAACGCGGGCATCGCTCATCACGGTGGCGGGATCGCCCTCGGCGAGCACCCGGCCGGCGTCCATGCACACGAGCCGGTCGATCGCCTGCACGAGCATGTGCACGACGTGCTCGATCCAGACGATCGCGATCCCACGGGCGCGCACGCCGGCGATCGTCTCGAGCAGCACCGCAGCCTCGGCGTCGGTCAGGCCCGCGCCGATCTCGTCGAGCAGGAGCAGCCGCGGTGCGGTCGCGAGCGCGCGGGCCATCTCGAGCCGCTTGCGATCGAGCAGGCCCAGGCTCTCGGCCCGCCGGTTGGCGACGTGGATCAGACCGCACGCCGCAAGCGCATCGGTCGAGACGTCGCAGGCCGCCTGGCCGCCGCGACGGGCGCCGGCCGTCGCGCCGACGAACACGTTCTCGAACACCGTCATGCCGGTGAACGGCTTCGGGATCTGATGCGCGCGCCCGATCCCGAGCCGGCAGCGCTTGGCGGCGCCCGCGCGCGTGACGTCCACCCCGCCGAGGCGGACGGCACCGGCGTCGGCCCGCAGCGCGCCGGAGATGACGTTCAGAAGCGTCGTCTTGCCGGCGCCGTTCGGGCCGACGATTCCGACGGCGCCGCCTTCGTGCACCACGAAGTCGACGCCGTCGATCACCGTCAGAGCCCCGAAGCGCTTACGGACTCCCACCGCCTCGACGAGCGCGTGCGGTGTCTGCTGCATCTATGCGTTGTAAGGAACCAGCTTGGCTGCCACCGGAATGTTCGGGTCGTCCGAATTCTCGCAGAAATGGAACTCGAGCGGCCACTTCGTGCCCTTGACCCACTGCCCGCCGGGAATCGGGGTGGCGACCACGTTGGGGACGGGCCCGGTGCCCCACTTGAGCGTGCCGAGCGGGGTGTCGACGCTGAGCGTCTTCATCGCGTTTGCGACCTTGACCTTGTCCTTGGGGTCACCGCTCGCCTTCAGCACCGCGTTGGCCACGTCGAACAGGGCCAGGCTGGGGCCGAGCTGCTGGTTCCACTGCTTGTTCGCATGCGCCTCGTAGCCGGAGGCGAGGTCAGCGTTCGAGATACCGGTGAGCGACGACTTGTACGGCCAGGTCGGTCCCCAGTAGAACCCGGTCGCCAGGTTGGCGCCGAGGCTGCCGAGCGCGTCGACCTGCGACTCGAAGAGACCGGTCTTCGCGATCTGGGCGATCTTCACCGTCTGCGTGTAGCCCTGCTGGGCGGCCTGGCGCCAGAACGTGGCGAAGTCGGGCGGCAGCGGGAAGGTGTTGAAGATCTCGCAGTTCTTCGACTTGAAGAGGGCGATCTGGGACGAGTAGTCGTTGGTTCCATCCTGATAGGCGCCGGGGTCGACGATCGTGTAGCCGGCCTTCTTGAGCAGCGGTCCGAGGCTGGCGCGGATCGCGTTTCCGTCGGCGTCGTTCGGCCACATCACACCGACCGTCTTGTTCGTCGGCACCTGCGGCCACAGGTGCGTGTAGTTGTCGGCGAACTGCTGCGTGCCGAAGCAGAAGTGGTAGGTGAAGCGGAACGGCGAGGGCTGGCCCGGCTTGGCGCCGCGGCCGAAGTACCACGCCTCCCACGGCACGATGGTCGAGATGCAGGGGACGCCGGCGGCCTCGGCGGCGTCGGAAGCCGGGTTGACCGACTCGGGCGTCGAGGTGGCGAGCAGGATGTCCACGCCCTCGGAGTGGATCAGGTCGTTCGCGACCTGGGCGCTCACCGACGGGGTGGCCTGGTTGTCCTTCTCGATGATCTGGACGTCGTAGGACTTGCCGGCGACCGTGATCCCCTTGGCGAAGGCCTGCTTGGCCAGGCCGACGACGTAGGGATCGGGCTCGCCGAAGCCGGCCGCGGGGCCCGTGAGGGGGCTGACGAAGCCGATCTTGATCGTGCCGGCGCTGCCGCCGCCGGAGCCGCCAGAGCTCGAGCCGGAGCTGCCGCACGCCGCGGCGGTGCCGGCGAGCAGGAGGCCGCCCGCGCCCGCTCCCCCGCGCAGGACGAGCTGCCGCCGGTTGAGGCGGCCGCGGTGTTCGCTGCCTTCATCTTGCGCCATGAAAGTCCCCTTCCCGACGGTGAACGATGGCGGCGATGATGGCAGCGTGTTGTGCTCATGTCAACACGGCGTTTCGACATGCGGAACAAAATGTGCTTGAATGGCAAAAGATGAGCGTCGAACGCCGAGCACACACCCAGTCGCTCGAGCGCGGCCTGGGGATCCTGCAGGCGTTCCGCCCCGAGGAGCCGCTGCTCGGCATCAGCGAGCTTGCCCGCACCCTCGGCCTGAACCGCAGCACCGTGCACCGCTATGTCGCCACGCTGCGCCGGCTCGGCTACCTGCAACAGGATCCGGCGACGCGCAAGTACCGCCTCGGCATGCGTGTGCTCGACCTCGGCTTCGCGGCGATCAACTCGATGGAGCTGCGCGTGCTCGCAGCGCCGCACCTGCAGGAGCTCTCCGACAAGACCGGCCACACCGTGAACATGGCCATCCTCGACCACGCCGACATCGTCTACATCGATCGCGTCCGCAGCCCACGGCCAGGCCAGAGCCAGATCGACCTGAACCTCCATGTCGGCGCCCGCCTGCCCGCGTACTGCACCTCGATGGGCAAGGTGATGCTCGCGTACCTCCCGGAGCCCGCGCTGAGCGCCGTGCTGGATGCGACCGACCTTGTCCAGCGCGGGCCCAACACGCTCACGGAACGCGCCGGGCTGATCGCCGAGCTCGCCCAGATCCGCGCCTCCGGCCTGGCGGTGAACAACGAGGAGCTGGCCTACGGCCTGCGCTCGATCGCGGTCTCCGTGCGCACCCCGTCGGGAGACCCGGTGGCGGCCGTGAACCTGGCGGTGCACCGCTCGATGGTGTCGATGGACGACCTGATCGCCCGGCTTGGACCCGCGCTTCGGGCCACGGCCGAGGAGATCTCGCGCCGCATCGGGCACCGCTCTCCCGTGCGCTGAGGCGGGCCGCTGCGAGGCTGACTTTGCTAAATGATTCGGCAATACTTCGGGGATGAGCGGTCGCTTCGAGCCGATCCGCGCCGACGCCAGCCAGCAGATCGCCGAGCGCCTGCGCGCCTACCTGGAACAGTCCGGCCTCCAGCCGGGCGACCGCGTCGGCACCGAGCAGGAGCTCGCGCGCGAGTTCGGCGTCAGCCGGCCGACGCTGCGCGAGGGGCTGCGGCTGCTCTCCGGCTCGCACCTGATCCGGGTCAGCCGCGGGCGCGCCGGCGGGGTGTTCGTGGCCAACTCGGCCAACGACGGCATGGGCCGTAACGTGAGCCAGTCGATCGCAACGATGCTGGCCGCAAACAGCGTCACGCTGCACCAGCTGCTCGATGCGCGCACGTTCCTCGAGGTGCCGATCGCAGGGCTCGCCGCCGAGCACGTCGACGACGCCCTGGTCGCCGCGATGGAGGCGGCGATCCAGGCGGCGATCGGCCACGACCCGACCGCTGAGGTGTTCAGCCAGGCCGATGCGAGCTTCCACCGCGCGCTGGCCGAGTCGGCGGGCAACAACCTCCTGGTCGCATTCACGAGCTGGACGCTCGACGTGCTGCAGCCATCGCTGATCGCCTACGTCGGCCCGGCGATCGAGGCCGAGGCGATCATCGCCGACCACCGGGCGATCCAGCGCGCGGTGGTGCGCCGGCAGCCGGCTGCGGCGCGCAGGGCGATGGCCGCCCACATCGACCGGATGCGCGATCTGGTGCGGAAGCTCGACGGCGAGCTGTCACAGAGCGCCGGCTGACGCTTCGGCGGCCTGGGCGCGGACGACCTCCGCGGCTCGCAGCAGCGCCCCCTCCTCTTCGGCGCCGAGGCTCCAGACCTCGATCTCGTCCACGCCGCGGCGGCCGATCACGACCGGAACCGTCAGGCTCACCCCCGCGATCCCGTATTCGCCCTCGAGCACGACCGACGCCGGGAAGCGCTCGCGCCTGTCGGCGGCGATCGCCTCGACCATGCGCGCGACGCCGATGCCGCTCGTCCACGTCGAGCTGCGGGTGGGATCGAGCGCGACGTGGCGGGCGAACCAGCCGTACAGGAACTCATCGGCAGCCGCGCGCTCGGCCTCGGACAGCACGAGGGGCGCGCCGGCATAAGAGATGCGGCTGTGGAGCGGCACGCAGCCGTCGCCGTGCTCGCCGAGCACCCAGGCGTCCACCAGGTGCGGATCGATGCCCCGGACGAGGCCGATTCCGGTGCGGAACCGCAGCGTGTCGTTCAGGGTGTAGCCGATCACGCGCCGGCGGTCGATGCCCGTCTCGCGTTGCAGGATCGTCACGAGGGGATCGACGGGGTTGGTGACCATCAGCACGATCCCGTGGAAGACGGGTGCGGCGGCCAGGAGCGCCGCGAGCTCGCGGACATGCGGGGCGTTCTCGCCCAGCGCCGGAAGTCGTGATGAGCGCGGCCCCTGCGGCTCGCCCGCGACCATGACGACGACGTCGGCGTCGGCCACGGCCTCGGGGGCGGCGTCCGTCACCGCACCCGCGCCGATCATGACGCGCACCTGCTCGAGGTCCATCAGGTGCGACTCCGTCATGTTCGCCCTGCGATCGATGATCACGACGTCGTGGCCCGACCCCGCGGCGAGGAGGTTGAAGGCGACCGAGGCGCCGACGCCCCCCGCCCCGCCGAACAGCGCAACTCTCACCCGTGCAACCTCCTCGTCTCGATGCTCTGCCTCAATATTAGTCAAATGATTTAGAAACGAGCATTCGCACCTCGAGCAGCGGTCGAGATGCGAGGATACCGGGGCATGGCGGGCCGACAGACTGTCGTCGTCGGGGCGGGACCGGCCGGACTCGCGGCCGCGGCCATGCTCGGCCGGCGCGGGCTCACGGCCACGGTGCTCGACCGCGAGCCGGCGGTCGGCGCGAGCTGGCGGGGCCACTACGAGAGCCTGCGGATGCACACGGTGCGATCGCTCTCGACCCTCCCCGGCGCGCCGCTGCCCCGCGCCGGCGGACGCTGGGTGGCGCGCGCGGACTTCGTCGCCTACCTCGACCGGTACGCCGCCGAGAATCGTCTCGTGATCCGCCCGAGCGTCGATGTGCACCGGATCGACGCCGCCGGGGCCGGGGTGATGCTCGCGACGAGCGCGGGCACGATCACCGCCGCCGCCGCGGTCGTCGCCACCGGCTACAACCGCGAGCCGGTGCTGCCGGCCTGGCCCGGGCAAGACACGTTCGGGGGCCGGCTTCTGCACTCGAATGCCTATCGCACTGCCGACCCCTATCGCGGCCAGGACGTCCTGGTGGTCGGCGCGGGCAACTCGGGCACGGACATCGCTCTCGACCTGGCCCGCGGCGGCGCCCGGCGGGTCTGGCTCTCGCTGCGCTCGCCGCCGGGCCTCGTGCCTCGCCAGGCGCTCGGGCTGCCGGCGCAGGTGGCGGCGATCGGGCTCGCGCGCGCGCCCGCGCGGCTCGCCGACGCCGTGGCCGCGCTCGAGCGGCGGCTGTTCGTCGGCGACCTGTCCGCACGCGGACTGCAGGCCGATGCGCGCGGTATCTTCACCCGCCACCGCCGCGAGGGCCGCCTGCCGATCCTCGACCACGGCTTCGCGGCCGCCGTCCGCAACGGGCAGATCACGATCGTCCCCGCCGTCGAGGCCATCGACGGACCGCACGTCGACCTGCACGGCGGCACACGCCTTGATCCGGCCACGATCATCGCCGCCACCGGCTATCGGCCGGCGCTGCACGCCCTCGTGGGCCACCTCGGCGTGCTGCGCCCCGACGGCCTGCCGGCGGTGCACGGCGCCCGCACCCACCCCGGCGCGCCGTGCGTCCACTTCACCGGCTTTCGCAACCCGATCACGGGCGCCCTGCGCGAGCTGCGCTTCGAGGCCGCCGCCATCGCCGAGGCGATCGCCGCCGCGGAGGCCTCAGCGCTCGTTCGGGCGCAGCCCGCGTGAGGCCAGCGCGGCGCCGGCCAGGCACAGCGCCACCGCCAGGCCGATGCCGGCGCGGAACGCCGTCACCGTCGCGCCGCGCTGGTCGGCCGACGCAGCATGCGCCGCGAACGGGCCGGCGTGGGGGTGCGGCGCCGAGGCGGCGAAGACGAGCGTGATCGCCACCCCGATCAGCGGCGTCGCGATCAAGCCGCCCAGACGCGAGACGGTCGTGTTCACACCGGCGGCGAGCCCGGCGTAGCGATCGGGGGCCGCCTTGAGCGCCGTCGAGGTGATCGGAGCGACCAGCATCGCCAGCCCGAACGCCATCACGAGCACCCCGGGCAGCGGCAGCAGCGGGTTCGTGCTCGTCACGAGCGTGAGCAGGGCGAATCCCACCGCCATCACGATCGGGGCCAGCGTCAGGTAGCGGCGCGGCCCGTCACGATCGGCCAGGCGCCCGAACCGGGCGGCGGCGAAGAACATGACGATGCTGATCGGCAGGAACACGAGCGACGCCCGCGCCGGCGTGTAGCCGACGGCGGCGGACTGCAGGTAGAGGGCGAGGTAGAAGGTCGAGCCGCCCAGGGCCGCGTAGACGAGCAGGGTGTAGGCGTTGGCGACGACGAAGACGCGCTCGCGCAGGAGCTCGGTCGGCAGCAGCGGCGTTGCCGAGCGACGCTCGAGCGCGATCAGGAGCGCGAGCCCGGCGATCGACACGAGGAACGCCCACCAGACGGTGGCGAAGCCCGCGTGCGCGCCCTGGATGAGCGCAAACGTCAGCGCGCCGAACGTCGCTGCGATCGTGGCGGCGGCCGACCACTGCAGCGGCCGCACCTCTTCGGGCGGGCGCTCGCGGCTGCGCCCGGCGAACGCGAGCACGAGCGCGACGGCGGCGGCGGGCAGGTTGATGAAGAAGATCCACCGCCACGACGCGTACTCGACCAGCAGTCCTCCCAGCGGCGGGCCGATCATCGTGCCGATGCCGCTCCACGCAGTCCACAGGCCGACGGCGCGGCCGCTGTCCTCCGCGTAGGTCGCGCGCAGGAGCGCGAGGCTGTTCGTCGTGAGCAGCGCGCCCGCCACCCCCTGGAGCACGCGCGCAGCGATCAGCAGGTCGGTGTTCGGCGCGACGCCCGCGAGGGCCGACGCCGACGCGAACCCGGCAACGCCGGCGACGAACAGCCACCAGCGGCCGTACCGGTCGCCGAGCGCACCCGAGACGATGTAGAGCGAGGCGACCGCGAGCGAGTAGCTCAGCATGACCCACTGCTGGGCCGACAGGCCCGCGCCGAGGTCGCGCCCGATCGTCGGCAGCGCGATGTTCACGACGGTGCCGTCGACGAACGTCATCGACGACCCGATGATGGTCGCAACCAGGATCCACCTGCGGCGATCGACCGGCGCGACCGGGACGGCTTCGGAGGCGGTGGTCACGGGCGGCTCTCGCCCGTCACCCTATGCGATGTCACCCCCCGTGCGACGTGGGACCGGCGCCGGCCGGCGGGTCGAGGACGAGCGTGTCCAGGTCGGCCCCGGCGACGCTCGCAAGATCGGCCAGCATCTGGTCGAGCACCACGCGCACGCCGGCGAGCGCCTCGACGGCGAGCGGCTGTCCGCCCGCGTCGAGCACGCCGGCCACCGCGTAGACGTCGCCTTCGGCCCCCAGGGCCACGTGCAGGTCGAGCCTCGCCGCGGCGGGCTGGACGCGGTGCACGAGCTCGGAGATCAGGGAGACGAGCTCCGCCTCGAAGCGCTCGCCGGCGGCGAGCAGCTGCGCCGCCGCCCGCTCGTACCGCCCGACCAGGTCGTCAGTTCTGATACCCGTCACGTGACCCTCCCTGACGTCAGTACGGGGTACACAGGCGAGTGGTTCTCGCAAACGTGCCGTTGCCTAGTGCGTGTCGGCGCCGCGCTCCCACCCGGCGGCGCGGTCGCGGCGCGCGCGCAGCTCGGCTCGGTAGGCGCCCACGGCGCGGTGCAGGTACTCGACGTCGGGATTGAGCCGCGCCTGGACGATGTCCTGCAGGTGGTGGCCGAGCCGCGCCAGGGCGCGCTCGGACGTGTCGACGCGGGCGAGCAGCTCGAGCTCGGCGGCGGCCGGCAGGACGGCGTCGAAGGAGATCGGCGCGCGCACCGTCGGCCACACCGAGATCGACGGCGTCTCGGTCAGGCTCGGCAGGTAGGCGAGCCACGCGAACACCCACCCGTGGACGTCCATCGAGACGCCGGCGATCACCGCTCGCGACGGCGGCATCCCGTACTGCGTGGGCCGGGGCGCGTCGAGCCGCATCGGCACGCTCACGAACAGGTGCGCCAGCACGAGCTCGAGGGCTGCGTCTCCGGTGGGCAGCGGGCGATCGGGCATCCGTGTGATCGTATTCGGTCGGTCGGAGCCCGTCCGGGGCGCGGCCGGTCAGCCCCCGGCGGCCTGGCCGCCGTCGATGTGCAGGACCTCGCCGGTGACGAAGGTGGCTCGCTCGAGATAGAGGACCCCGTCGGCGACGTCGCCGATCTCGCCGAGCCGGCCGAGGGGATGCAGCTCGGCCATGCCGGCGTAGGACGCGAGCGCGTGCTCGGGTGTCCTGATCACGCCGAGCGAGACGGCGTTTGCCCGCACGCCGCGCGAGGCGTACTCGATCGCAAGCGCGCGGGTCACGGCAACCAGCCCACCCTTGGTCAGCGACGTGAGCGCGGAGGGTCGCGTGCTGTTGGCGTGGTCGACGAGGCTCGTGCTCACGTTGACGATGTGACCGCTGCCCTGGGCGGCCATCGGCCGGACGGCCCGCTGCGTGATGTGGAAGAACCCGGCCAGGTTCACGGAGGTGATCGCGGCGTAGTCCTGCGCCGTGTACTCCGCGAACGGCTTGCCGATGAAGATCCCCGCGTTGTTCACCAGGCTGTCGATGCGCCCGAACCGGTCGAGCGCCCGCTCCACCACCCGCTCGGCCGTCTCGGCGTCTGCGATGTCGCCCGCAACGGTCACATAGTCGGGATCGGTGGAAGCGGGGATCGAGCGGGCGGTGCCGACGACGCCGTAGCCGGCGCTCCGAAACGCGTCCACCAGGCCCGCGCCGATGCCATGTGAGGCGCCCGTGACGATCGCGACCTTCATCCGACCAGATAGGTCTCGTAGATCACGCCCTGCGCCTGGCGACCGCCGACGCCGACGAGCACGCCCTTGTCGAGCCAGTCCAGACCGGCGGCGGCGGTCTCGATCTGCGTCGATGTGCGGAAGGCGTCGCCGAGCTCGAGCGGCGGGCCGGGCGCGGCCACGGTGTTCATCCCGGCCTCAGCTCGGGTGCCCGTTCCCGTCGCCGACCGGCAGGGTCGCAGCCCTGACCTCGGCGCGGAGCGCCTTCAGCGCGTCGACGAAGATCTCGGAGAAGGTCGGGAACGGCTGGATGGTGTCCCGCAGAACGTCGAGGGGGATCCCGGCGCGGACCGCGAGCGTGGCCTGCTGCAGCCACTCGCCGGCCTCGGGACCGAGCGCGTAGGCGCCGGTCAGCTGCTCGCCGTCGCTCAGCAGCGTCAGGAAGCCGTTCGACTCGGCGTAGTTGCGGCTGTAGGTCTCGGTCTTCGCGATCCCGGTGAGCCGGGCGGTGCCGCTGAAGCGGGCCTCGGTCGCGCCCACCGCGGCCGCCTGCGGATCGGTGTAGACGGCGCGCGGCACTGCCCCGTAGTGGGCCTCCCGCGGCTCGCCGAGGATGTTGGCCGCGACGACCTCGCCCTGGTACTTTCCGACGTGCGTCAGCGGCCAGATACCGGTGATGTCGCCGATCGCCCACAGCCCCTCGCCGGCGCGCAGGTGGGCGTCGACCGGGATGCCGCGGTGGTCGGCCTCGACGCCCACCGTCTCGAGACCGATGTCCGCGACACGCGGGCGCCTGCCGGTGGCGGCGAGCAGGCGGTCGCCGCGCAGCTCGCGGCCGTCGGCGAGCGCGAGCACGTAGTCGTCGCCGTCGCGGCGAGCGGCGCTCGCCTCCGCGCCGAGCACGAGCTCGACGCCGTCGCGGCGCAGGACCTCGCCGAGCGCCTCGCCGAGCGGCGCGGGCTCGCGGCCGAGCACGCGGTCGCCGCGCTCGATCAGCGCCACCTCGCCGCCGAGCCGGCGCACGGCCTGTGCCATCTCGACGCCGACCGGCCCCCCGCCCATCACGAGCAGGCGCCGGGGCACGGCCTTCATGCCCGTCACCTCGCGGTTGGTCCAGATGCCCTCGAGCTCGCGCAGCCCCGGGACGGGCGGAACGACCGCGTCGGCCCCGGCCGCCACGACGATGTGATCCGCGGAGTAGCGCCTGCCGTCGACCTCGACCGCTCCGGGCCCGGCGAGCCGGCCGCTGCCACGCAGCAGGGCGATGCCCGCGTTCGCGAGCCAGCGCTCCTGGCCGGCGTCCGAGTAGTTCGAGACCATGTAGTCACGCCAGGCGAGCGCCGCGTCGACGTCGACCTGCGCGGTCGCGGTTGCATCGCGGGCGCCGTGCACCGCCTCGCCGGGGCGCAGAAGCGTCTTTGACGGGATGCACGCCCAGTACGAGCACTCACCCCCGACCAGCTCGCGCTCGACGACGGCGACGCGCAGGCCGCCCTCGGCCAGCGCCCCCGCGCAGTGCTCGCCCGGCGAGCCGCCGCCAAGGACGATGACGTCGTAGTGGTCGCCCGATCCGCTCATCTCGACCTCCGTTCGGGGGATACGGCCGGCATGGCCGCTACGCCACCCTGAGGCTGGGGTCGGCGTCCGGATCCGTGTAGTGGCTGGAGTGGTCGCCCGCGTCCCAGGCCTCGCGCAGGCCGGGCGCGCTCAGGTCCCAGTCGGGACGGATCTCGCGGGTCGCGGCACGAAGGTCACGCCGGAGATCGTCGGTCGAGGGCCGGCCCCAGAACCAGTACCCGTTGTAGACGCTGTGAATGACCAGCCCCGGCTTCAGCACGAGCGTGTGCGGGATCATCGGGTCGTGGTAGGGGTCGGTGTACTCCTGGATGTCGAGGTCCTTCTGAATCTTGCGGCCGGCGTCCGAGAGAAACGTCCACGGTGCGCCGACCGACGCGCGGAACTCACGCGTCGAGACGATGTTGTCGGTCGAGATCGTGACGATCCGGGTGTAGGCGACCGCGATCCTGGGGTAGAACGCCGCGAGCTCCAGGTGCTGCTGGTGGTCCTTGGGGCAGTAGTGGCCGCGCGCGAGCACGAGGATCATCGGGTCGTTGCCCTGCAGCTCGCTCAGCTTCCGCCGGGTCTTCTGGTGGTCGGTCAGCTCGTAGTCGGGGAAGGTCCCGCCGGGGGCGATATCACTGCGCACGGTGCGCTCCTCGTCTCGGAGTCCGGGTCGGATCGACCGCAAGAGCGTGGCAGCCGCCGCCGCCCTTCGCCCCCGTGCGATGCACTGGTCTTGCCCGAACCAGGGACTTCGACAGGCGCGACACGAGCGCCGACGCGCGACGGTGCTGCCATCCCCGACCACGGAGGTCAGCATGAGCAGCACCGACGTCACCGGCGCAACGTCCACCGGCCCGCCGGCCGCAGCAACGATGGACATGAGGCTCGAGGTTGTCGTCGTGCCCGTCTCCGACGTCGATCGGGCGAAGGGCTTCTACCAGGCGCTCGGATGGCGGCTGGACGCCGACTTCGCCACCGGCGACGACTTCCGGGTGGTGCAGCTGACGCCTCCCGGTTCGACGTGCTCGATCATCTTCGGCAAGGGGATCACGGCGGCGTCGCCCGGCGCCGTCCAGGACCTGATGCTCGTGGCGGACGACATCGCGGCCGCGCGCGCCGAGCTTGCCGGCCGCGGCGTCGATGTGAGCGATGTGTTCCACGACCAGGGCGGCGTGTTCCATCACGCCGGGACCGAGGGTCGCGTTTCCGGCCCCGACCCGGATCGCCGCTC
>DASXZF010000284.1:0-4471 GCA_036502065.1 Gaiellales bacterium | reverse complement strand
CTCGCGATGGCGGCGGCCCTGGTGCTGCGGCGCCGGGGACGGCCGTGGCCTGCGGCCGTGGCCTGGCTGGCGGCGATCGGGATCGGGCTCGCGATCGAGGTGGCGGGCAAGATCCTCGTCTCCCAGATCCCGATCGGCCCTCCCAGCACCGTGCTCGGCATCTCGATCGACGGGTCATACCCGAGCGGGCACACGACCCGCTCGGTGATCCTCGCGGCGATGGTGACGGCGCTCTGGCCACGCACCCGCGCGCTCGCCGTCGTGTGGGTGCTCTACATCACCGGCGTGCTCGAGCTCGGCGGGCTGCACGTGCCGAGCGACATCGCCGGCGGCTTCCTGGTGGGCGGCGGCCTCGCCTGCGCGGCGATCGCGTACGCCGGCGCGACGCCCCGAGCCGCCCCGCCGCTCATCCCCCTACAATCCGGCGGCGATGCACCTGCGCAAGCGCCCGGACCAGCCCACGTACCGACTGCGAGCCGCGCCGCCGACGGTGGCGCAGGGCGACCGGGTGCGGATCGTGAGCCGGACAAGCCCGAAGGTCGGTGAGCTCGGAAGCGTCGAGCGCGTCAACGGCCGCAGCGTCGTCCTGCGGCTCGATCGGCCCTACATGGCCGCCGGCACGCCGCAGCGCTTCTACTACAGCTATCCCGGCGAGCTCGAGGTGATTCCGCGCGTCGGCAAGATGGGCGCCGTCGACCTGTTCGCCGACGACGACGGCAGCGCCGAGCGGCCCTAGACGGCTACTCGCCGGCCGTGAAGCCGGTGTACTTCTTGGCCGGCGTGACACCCGCCGGCAGGCTGCCGGCGACGACCGTCACCGCGGCGTGCTCGCCGGGCTCGGTCTGCAGGCCGGACGGTGCGATCTGGCCGTCGACGTACACCTTGACGCCGCCGCAGTAGCCACCGATGCACTGATTGTTCGCAAAGACGCCCCACACGTCGAACAGGTCGAGGATCGTCGCCCGGAACCCGGGCTTGGTCGACTCGACGTGGATGATCCCGGAGTGGACGTCGACCTGCACGTCGTGGGTGTGCACGTCCGACGAGAGAAGCGGCGGGTTCTGCAGGCCGATGTTGCGCGGGATCACGATCTTCTTGCCGCCCCCGTAGAGGTCGAGATGCCAGTGGTAGTGGACGGCGAGCGCGGTGGCGTTCGGATTCGGCGCGAGGTTGAGCGCCGTCAGCGCGCCGTCGAGGTTCGTGTAGTTGATGGGCCACGTCCCCTGCGAGGTGAAGTCGATCTTCGCGTGGGTCAGCCGGCCCTGGACGACCGACGACGCCTGGCCGTTCGTGGCCGCGCTCGAGTTCGAGCGCGTCACGATGATCGCCGCAGCGACGATCACCGCGGCGAGCAGCACCGAGCCGCCCACGAGCCACGCCCACGGGGGCACGCCGCCGCCCTTGCGCTTCTGGTTGGAGCGGGCGATGCCCTCGCCGGTGCCGAGCCTCGCGGCACGGCGCTGGTTCGTGAGCTCCTTCTTGGCCTTGCCCATCCTGTCGGATGATACCGGCGGCCCGTCGGATCGGACTGCGCCTATATTCAGCGGGCATGTGGACGTGGACGCTGGTGCGGTTCCTCCACCTCATCGGAGCAGGCGTGTGGCTCGGGATGCAGGTGACGCTGCTCGTCCTCGTCCCGGCGCTGCGGCGGATGCTGCCGCCCGACCAGGTGCGCGACATCGTCCGCCGCGCCGGCCGCAGCCTGGCCGTCACCGGGGGCGCTGCGCTCGTCGCCGTCGCTGCGAGCGGCGCGGCCCTCGCACAGCACGAGGACTCCGCCTCGGCCCATCCCGGCGTGATCGACCTGAAGGAGGCGCTGCTCGTCGCGATCGTCGCGCTGCTCGCAGGGCACGCCGCGGTGCGGGGCCGGCGGGCGCGGATCGCCGCATCGGCGCTCATGCTCGTCCTCACGCTCGCCGCGATCCTCGCCGGCGCCTGGCTGGCCGAGTCGTGAGCCCGCCCGATCCGGCCCCGGCTGCGCGCTTCTGCCCGTTCTGCGGTCAGCCGCTGGGGTCGTTCTTCGGCAACCGGATGACCGACGGCAGCCTGTGGTGTGAGGGCTGTCAGGAATCTTTTCGCGTCACGATCGTTAATCTTGATGAGGGGACCGACGGTCCCCGGACGAACGGCGAAGGAGCCACATGACGAACGACATCCACGAGGTCATCATCATCGGCGGCGGCCCGGCGGGCTACACGGCGGCGCTGTACGCGGCGCGCGCCAACCTGAATCCCCTGGTAATCGAGGGATTCGCCTATGGCGGCCAGCTGATGATCACCTCGGACGTCGAGAACTACCCCGGCTTCCGCGACGGGATCCTCGGCCCGGAGCTGATGCAGACGATGCGCGCCCAGGCCCAGCGCTTCGGCGCCGAGCTGGTGGCAGACGACGTCTCGCGAGTGGATTTCACCTCGCAGCCGCTGCGCGTCTACGTCGGCGACGACGAGTTCCGCGCCCGATCCGTGATCGTCGCCACCGGCGCAACCGCCCGTCAGCTCGGCCTCGAGAGCGAGGTCACGCTGCAGGGCCGGGGCGTGAGCTACTGCGCCGTCTGTGACGCCGCCTTCTTCAAGGCCAAGAACGTCGTCGTCGTCGGCGGCGGCGACTCGGCGATGGAGGAGGCCACGTTCCTGGCGAAGTTCGCGACCAGGGTGACGCTCGTGCACCGGCGCGACGAGTTCCGCGCCTCGCCGATCATGACCGACCGCGCCCACGCCAAGGACAACATCGACTTCGTCACGAACGCGGTCGTGAGCCAGGTGCTCGGCACCGACCACGGGACGGTGAAGGGCGTGCGCCTGACCGACACCGTCACCGGCGAGGAGCGCGACATGGAGGCCGACGGCCTGTTCGTCGCCATCGGCCACGACCCCACGACGGCGGTGTTCAACGGCATCCTCGACATGGACGACGCCGGCTACCTGCTGACGAAGGACGGCTCGACGGCCACGAACATCGACGGCGTCTTCGCCGCCGGCGACGTCGTCGACCACGTCTACCGCCAGGCGGTGACGGCGGCCGGGATGGGCTGCATGGCCGCGCTCGACGCCGAGCGCTGGCTCGCCCACGCCGACGACGCGCAGCCGCCGGCCGCGACGGCTACTCCAGCGTGAACCAGGCCAGGCGATGGCTGCCGAAACGGCGCCAGATCGCCTGGCCGAGGTAGACGCCGGGCTGGACGGCCACGAGCTCGTCGACGATCTGCCGCAGCGGCGGCGGGTTCTCGGCCAGGTCGTAGTCGATCCGCAGCACCTCGACGCCGGAATCGAGCCGGCCTTCGCCGACCGACGTCGTGAAGCGCAGCGCCCGGTAGCTCGAGACGTCCTCGGGCCACCATGCGCGATAGGCCGCGGGCGTCAGCCGCTCGCCCGTGCGATAGGCCCCCATGTCGAACAGGTTCTCGCCGCTGCTCGTGGCCGCCTCGAAGCGCTTGCCGAGCCAGGGCATCCACAGGCCGAGCAGGCTCTCGAGGAGCACGTCGGCCCCGGGCGCAAGCGTGAGATGCAGGAGCGCGCCGTCGTAGCGGCCGTCGAGCGGCGGGTCGGGCGGCACGCCGCGGGCGAAGAGGCCTTCCAGCTCGGCGGTGGAACGGCCTGCCAGCGTCCGGGGCCGGTTGGCGCTGGAGTGCATGCCACATGATGGCACGCGGCGCTTCGGTACATTGCAGGGCGTGAGGTTCTTCATCTGTCCCAACTGCACCACCCGCGCCCTCGACGACGACGGCAAGGCCGGTCTCACCCACCAGCCCGTCGGCTGCGACAAGTGCGGGTTCGGCTATCTCTTCGAGCTGCTCGAGGACTTCTTCCCGCCGGCGGGAGCCGGCATGGTGACCTGCGATCGTGACAGCCGCGTGCTCTCGTGCGGCCGCGGCGTGTTCGAACTCACGGGCTACTCCGAGGGCGAGGTGATGGGCAAGCCGCTCGGCGATGCGTTCGGCCTGTCGGGATTCGCGGCCGAGGCCAACCCGATCCCCGTCGTGCTCGAGTGGGGCGTGCGCAAGCTCGACCAGCACGTCGTTCTGCGCCATCACTCCGGCCGCGCCAAGCACGTGCGCGTCGACCTGTTCCCCGCCTACGACGAGGACGGCGGCCTGCTGGCGTCGCTCGCCCCCGAGATGGACGGGTCCTCCGACAGCTGACCGGTGAGCGCGTGGAGCTCGCGCTCGACGATCGTCTGCAGCCGCTCGAGCGCGCGCAGCTGACGCAGCCGCCGCTCGAGCAGCCGCCGCTCGGCGGCGGCGTCGATCACAACGAGCACGCCGAGCGCCTCGAGCACCGCCGCATCGTGGGCGCCGAGGTCGGGACGCACCCGGGCCTCGAGCTCGGCCCAGGCGAGGCGCAGCCGCGCCCCGTCGACGTCGTCGCGCAGCCGCTCGGCGTGGCGCGAGAGACGGTCTGCATAGAGCTCGAGCTCGATCCGGGGCATGGGCCAATCATGCGCCCGGCCCGTGTCACGGATCTACGCCGCGGCG
>DASXZF010000283.1:0-11476 GCA_036502065.1 Gaiellales bacterium | reverse complement strand
GTGCGCTGGGACCGCGAATTCGTGATGGAGATGGTCGCGAAGGCGCCGGCGTCGTTCACGCTCGAGCCGCGCAACCCCGAGCGGGCCGTCACGATCGGCGGCGGCCGGCCCGTGCTCGCCCCGGTGGGCGGCTCCCCGTTCTGCTCGGACATGGAGCGCGGCCGGCGCGAGGGCGGCATCGCCGACCACGTCGAGCTCGTGAAGATGGCGCATGTGGCCGACCTGATGTCCTGCCTGCAGAGCGGCACCGTCGAGGCGTGCGACGTCAGCGAGCACAGCCGCCACCTCGACATGGACTACTCGATCGTGCGCTGGTCGGACAAGCCGTACGTCTGCTACGGCACGTCGGGCCCGAAGGCGCGCGACGCGGTCGACCTCGCCGCGATTGCCTGCGGCGGGCGCGAGCGGATCGAGCGCACGCCCGCGATCATGGGCGTTGTCAACCCGAACAGCCCGCTGGTGTGGGACTTCCTGATGGTCGACGCCCTCGTCGAGTGGGCGAGCGCGAACCAGCCGGTGATCATCACACCGTTCCTGCTCGCCGGCGCGACCGCCCCCGTGAGCATCGCCGCCGGGCTCGCGCTGCAGGTGGCCGAGGCGCTGACGGGCGTGGCGCTCGTGCAGGCGACGCGGCCCGGGGCGCCGTGCCTGTTCGGATCGTTCTTCACCGCCGTCGACATGCGCACGGGCGGCCCTGCGTTCGGCACGCCCGAGTCGGTGCTCGGCACGCTCGCGGGCGGCCAGCTCGCGCGTCGCTACGGCCTGCCCTACCGCGGCGGCGGCGGCCTGTGCTCGTCCAACTCGCTCGACGCGCAGGCGGCGGCCGAGACGATGAACACGCTCTGGGCGACGATGCTCGCGCCGGCCGACTTCGTGCTGCACGCGGCGGGGTGGCTCGAGGGCGGTCTCACCGCCTGCTACGAGAAGCTCGCCCTCGACCTCGAGCTTCTGCGCATGTTCGACGTGATCGGCCGGCCGGTCGAGCTCGGCGAGGAGGAGTTCGCCATGGACGCGATGCGCACCGAGGGGCCGGGCGGCATGTTCCTGGCCGCCGACCACACGCTGGCGCACTTCCGCGACTGGGTGTTCATGAGCCCGCTCTTCCGATCGCAGTCCTACGTCACCTGGGAGAAGCAGGGCTCGATCACCACCGAGCGGGCCGCGACGGCCGAGTGGAAGCGGCTTCTGGCCGACTGGCAGGACCCCGGCATCGACGATGCGCTCGACGAGGAGCTGCGCGAGCACATCGCCCGGCGCAAGGCCGTGCTCGACGCCGAATGATGGGGCGCCTGGAACGCCACGACATCCTCTTCGAGCCGGTGCAGATCGGCCCGAAGACGCTGCGAAACCGCTTCTACCAGGTGCCGCACTGCACCGGATTCGGCGTCGAGAAGCCCTGGACGCAGGCGGCGTTTCGCGGGATGAAGGCCGAGGGCGGGTGGGCGGCTGTCTGCACCGAGTACTGCTCGATCAGCGCCGAGACCGACGAGGCGCCCTACGTGTCGGCGCGCCTCTGGGACGACGAGGACGTGCGCGCCCTGCGGCTCATGACCGACGAGGCGCATCGCCACGGGGCGCTCGCCGGAGTCGAGCTCTGGCACGGCGGGCTCTACGCCGAGGCGCGCGAGTCGCGGCTGCCGCCGCTCGCGCCCTCACAGCTCTCGAGCGACTTCGACGGCATCACGGTGCCGCGGGCGATGAGCGTCTCCGACATCGGCCGCGTGCAGGCGGAGTGGGTGGCCGCCGCCCGCCGGGCCCGCGACGCCGGCTTCGACATCGTGTACGTGTACGGATCGCACACCTACCTGCCGACCCAGTTCCTCTCGCCGGTCTACAACCACCGCACCGACGACTACGGCGGCTCGTTCGAGAACCGCGCCCGGTTCTGGCTCGAGGCGATCGAGATGGTGCGCGAGGCGGTCGGCGGCGACTGCGCGATCGCGGTGCGGATCGCGGCCGACACGCTCGCGGGGTCGGGCGTCGAGCTGGCAGAGGGACTCGAGTTCATCCGCCGCGCCGACGCGATGGTCGACCTGTGGGACGTCACGATCGGCGCCCTGTCGGGCTGGGAGCGGGTCGACAGCGGCCCGTCGCGGTTCTTCGAGCAGGGCTACCAGCTCGAGTGGTCGGGCCAGGCCCGCCAGGCGACCGCGAAGCCGATCGTCGTCGTCGGCCGGTTCACCGACCCCGACAGGATGGCAGAGGTCATCCGCGGCGGCACCGTCGATCTGATCGGCGCCGCCCGGCCGTCGATCTCCGACCCCTTCCTGCCGAGCAAGATCGAGCAGGGCCGCTACGACGAGATCCGCGAGTGCATCGGGTGCAACGCCTGCTACTCGCGCTCGATCTGGGGCCGCCACCTCGGCTGCACCCAGAACGCGACGGCGGGCGAGGAGCACCGCCGCGGCTGGCACCCGGAGCGGTTCGACCGCGCCCGAAACGCCGATCGAAGCGCCGTCGTGATCGGAGCCGGCCCGGCCGGCATGGAGTGCGCGATCGTGCTCGCAAAGCGCGGCCTCGAGCTCGTGCACCTGGTGGACGCCGGCGACGACATCGGCGGCTGCCTGCGCTGGGTGACGCGGCTGCCCGGCCTGGGCGAGTGGGGCCGGCTCGTCGACTACCGCCGCGTCCAGATCGACCGCCTCCCGAACCTCGAGTTCGTGCCGGGAAGGTCCATGGATGCCGCCGCTGCGCGCGACTACGGTGCCGACATCGTGGTGGTCGCGACGGGCGCAAGCTGGTCGGCCGACGGCATCTCGGGCATCACCCGCACCACGATCCCGGGCGCGGGCACCGGGCAGGCGCACGTGCTGACGCCGGAGCAGGTGATGGTCGCCGGCCTGCGCCCGCCGGGGACGCGCGTCTGCGTGATCGATTACGAGGGCTACTTCACCGGGGCCGGGATCGCCGAGGTGCTGCGCGCGGACGGACACGAGGTGGAGCTGCTCACGTGCTTCGATCTCGTCGCGCACTACTGCGATCAGACGCTCGAGGGGGTGCGCCTGCGCCGGCGCCTGCACGATCTCGGGATCGCGGCCCATCGCGGTGCCACGGTGACCGCGATCGACACGGGCGGCGTCGACGCGGCCGACGAGTTCGGGCAGCCGTTCCGGATCGCCGCCGACGGCGTGGTGCTCGTGACCCAGCGGCTGTCCGACGACGCGCTGCACCTCGCGCTCAGCGCCGACGCCGACGCGCTGGCCGCGGCCGGCGTCGAGGCGGTGCACGCGATCGGCGACTGCGTCGCCCCACGGCTGATCGCCGACGCGATCTTCGACGGCCACCGCCTGGCCCGCGAGATCGACTCGCCCGACCCCTCCCGCCCGCTGCCGTACCTCCGCGAACGCCCTCTGGTGTGAATAACCGGTGCCAGGCACCAATATTCACGGCTGAGACCGCGGTCGTGGTCACGGTTCCGGCGGCGGAGCGCGCCGTGTCCTCCCACCGGCGCACATACGTGCCCGGCGGAGGAGAGGGGATGCCGGCGCATGTCACCGTTCTCTATCCATTCGTGCCGAGCGACGAGCTCACTCCGACCGTGGTTGCCGAGCTCGAGCGGCAGGTGGCGCGATTCCCGCGGTTCACGCTGACGCTGGGGCGGCTCGCCCGCTTCGCGGGACCTCCCGCCGTCCTCTACGCCGCGCCCGAGCCGGATGAGCTCCTTCGGCGCATGACGGACGCGCTCAGCTCGACGTTCGGGCTGCCGCCCTACGGCGGCATCCATGCCGATGTGGTCCCGCACCTCGCCGTCGCGATCAGCGACGATCCCGGCCGCCTTGCTGTGATCGAGGCCGAGGTCGCCGCCGCGCTGCCGATGTCACAGGCGATCGACGCCGTCGAGGTGTGGCGGCACGACCCCGGCGGGTGGGCGCAGATCCACGGCGTCCCGCTCGCGTAAGAACCGTCCGCCTGGCCATGCACCAAAAGGGGTCAGACCCCTTTTGGTGCGGCGTCTTCGCGCGCTCCGGCCGGGCGGCGTGAATAACCGGTGCCAGGCACCGTTATGCAGGCGGGTCGGACTGCAGCAGCGAGTACATGACGAGGTCGACGCGGGTGCCGCGCTGATCCGCCCAGCTGCGCAGGACCGCCTCGCGGGTGTAGCCCGCCTTCTCGGCCACGCGTTGCGAGGCGGGGTTGTCGAGATGGGTCGTGAGCTGCAGACGGGCCACCGGGAGCGTCTGCAGCGACCACCGCGAGAGCAGCACGAGCGCCGCCGTCGCGAGACCGCGGCCGCGGGCGTCCGCGGCCATGTGGTAGCCGATCTCGGCGCTGCCGCGGCCGTGCAGGACGCGCACCCCGATCGCGCCCACCGGGCGGTCGTCCGGCGGCTCCACGATGGCGAACGCGGCTCCGTCGCCTGCCCGCAGCCGCGCCGGCTGCAGGGCGAGCCAGATCCGGGCCGAATCCTCGTCGAACTCCTCGGGGACGCTCGTGAAGCGGATCGTCTCCGGATCGCGCGACATCGCGACGATCGCCGGGACGTCGGCCGCGCGCCACGGCCGCAGGCCCGCCCGCCCCTCGGTCAGAAGCGACGGCAGCGCGATCGCCGGGCTCATCGGTCGCCCGGCAGCTGCGACCACATCACGAGATCGACGCGCCGGCCCCGGTTCTCGGCCCACGACCGCAGCACCCCCTCGCGCGTGAACCCGGCCTGCTGGGCGACCCGGGCGGAGGCGGCGTTGGCCTCGTCCATGGTCAGCTGCAGGCGCGCGAGCCGCCACTCCGCGAGCGCCCACGCCGCCACGAGCCGCACCGCTCGCGTCGCGATGCCGCGTCCGCGCGCATCCGCCGCGACGACGTAGCCGACGTCGGCCACCTCGCGGTCGAGATCGTCCGGGCGCACGCCGATGCTCCCGACCGCGCCGCCGCCGTCGACCTCGACGGCGAGCGCGAGCTCCTCGCCCGAGAGCAGCCGGCCCAGGACGGCGTCGAGCATCCTGCGCGCGTTGGTCGCCGTGTATGGGGTCGCAAGCGGCGTGAAGCGGGCGACGTCCGGGTCGTCGTGCATCCGCACCAGGTCGTCGAGGTCGGCGTCGGTCCACGGACGGAGCACGACCATGCCGTCCGTGAGCCGTGGGTTGGGGTACGTGAGCGGGATGGGAGCCGGCACGGCGGTCGATCGTACAGGGGCGGGGATACACTGGAGGTCATGCCCGATCTCGCCGTCTCCGCCTCCTATTCGCCCACCGGCGATCAGCCCCGAGCGATCGCCGAGCTCGTCGAGAGCATCCGCCGCGGCGACCGCAACCAGACCCTGCTCGGCGCGACCGCGACAGGCAAGACGCACACCATGGCGCGCGTGATCGAGCAGCTCAACCGGCCGACGCTCGTCATCGCCCACAACAAGACGCTCGCCGCCCAGCTCTGCAACGAGTTTCGCGAGTACTTCCCCCGAAACGCCGTCGAGTACTTCGTCAGCTACTACGACTACTACCAGCCCGAGGCCTATCTGCCGTCGTCGGACACCTACATCGAGAAGGACTCCTCGATCAACGACGACATCGATCGCCTGCGCCACGCCGCCACCGCCGCCCTGTTCGCGCGCCGCGACGTCGTGATCGTCGCCTCTGTGTCGTGCATCTACGGCATCGGCTCGCCCGAGAGCTACTCCGAGCTCGTGCTCTTCCTGTCGGTCGGCGAGGAGAAGTCGCGCGAGGACATCCTGCGCAAGCTGGTCGACATCCACTACCAGCGAAACGACGTCGTCATGGGCCGCGGCCGTTTCCGTGTGCGCGGCGATGTGATCGAGATCCAGCCTGCCAACATGGAGACCGCCTACCGGATCAGCCTGTTCGGCGACGAGGTCGAGGCGATCACGCACTTCGACCCCATGACCGGGGAGGTGTACGCGCGGCTCGACCACCTGGGCGTGTTCCCGGCCACCCACTATGCGCTCGAGCGCGAGAAGCTCGAGCCGGCCATCGGCCGGGTGAAGGACGAGTTGCGCGAGCGGCTGGCGGAGCTCGAGGGGCAGGGGAAGATGCTCGAGGCGCACAGGCTGCGCTCACGCACCGAGTACGACATGGAGATGCTGCGCGAGGTCGGCTTCTGCAACGGCATCGAGAACTACTCGCGGCATCTCGACGGCCGCGAGCCCGGCACACCCGGCCACTCGCTGCTCGACTACTTCCCCGACGACTACCTGATCATCATCGACGAGTCGCACCAGACGGTGCCCCAGATCGGGGGGATGTACGAAGGCGACCGCTCGCGCAAGCAGACCCTCGTCGAGTTCGGCTTCCGGCTGCCGTCCGCGCTCGACAACCGGCCGCTGCGCTTCGACGAGTTCCTCGAGCGGGCGAACCAGCTGCTCTTCGTCTCGGCGACGCCGGGGCCGTTCGAGCTGCGCCAGTCGACGCACATCGCCGAGCAGATCATCCGCCCGACCGGCCTGATCGACCCCGAGGTCGAGGTGCGGCCGACGCGCCGCCAGATCGACGACCTGCTGGGCGAGATCCGGGCGCGCGCCGAGGCGGGCGAGCGGGTGCTCGTGACGACGCTGACCAAGAAGATGTCCGAGGATCTGACCGACTATCTGCTCGAGTCGGGCGTGCGCACCCGCTATCTGCACTCCGAGATCGACACGCTCGAGCGGATCAAGGTGATCCGCGAGCTGCGCCTCGGCGACTACGACGTGCTCGTCGGCGTGAACCTGCTGCGGGAGGGGCTCGACCTGCCCGAGGTGTCCCTGGTCGCGATCCTCGACGCCGACAAGGAAGGGTTCCTGCGCGGCCAGACGGCGCTCATCCAGACGATCGGCCGCGCCGCCCGAAACGTCAACGGGCGCGTGATCATGTACGCCGACAAGATGACCGAGGCGATCAAGTTCGCGATCGACGAGACGAACCGCCGGCGGACGATCCAGATCGCATACAACGAGGAGCACGGCATCACCCCGGCGTCGATCCAGAAGGGCGTCTCCGACATCGCCGAGTTCCTGTCGCTCGCGTCGCAGCCGCACGTGCCCGGCCGGCGCCGGCGGGGCGGCGAGACCGACGGCATGGGCCGCGACGAGATCGAGAAGCTCGTCGTCGAGCTCGAGGAGGAGATGTTCGCCGCCGCCGAGGAGCTGCGCTTCGAGTACGCCGCCAAGCTGCGCGACGAGATCAAGGAGCTGCGCCGCGACCTCGCGGCGACGGCGAGCGCATAGCGCGGGTCAGGCGGGCTCCTGCCCGCTCCTGCGGACCAGATAGATCGCAGCCGCGAGGGACAGCGCGAGCAGGCTCAGGAGCCCCAGCTGGAGCAGGAGGTTCGTGAGCACTTGGCCACCGGGCGGCAGGCTTTCGATGGACGCGGTCACGATCAGCGTTCGCCGCACGACCGCGATCAGGCCGATGTAGAGGAACGGCTCGGCGGACAGCCGGTGGGTGTGCACGACGAGGCCGAGCGTGTACACGAACTCCGCCACGATCAGCATCAGCAGGATCCGGTCGAGTACGAGCACGCCGATGTCGACGGAGTTCTGCCCGTCGCCGATCGCGTGCCGCAGATCGTTCGCCGTGCCGACAAGCAGGAGTCCCGCGGCGACCGTCAGGAAGACGCCGACTGCGATGTAGATGGCGGTCTCGAGAGCACGCAGGAGTTGGTGCGTGACCGTGGAGCTCCCACCTGACTCCGCCGGCGACATCGTGGTCGGTTGCATGATGGGTGTCCTTGCGGTCGTGCGCGCGGCGTGCGCGCCCCGATGGCTCTGTATTCACCGGGACGGCCGTAAACCCTCGCCGCGGGCGGATCATCGGGATCGGGTGGAGGAGATCCTCGCAGCAGCGGCGAATCCTCCCGGGCATGGCCCAGATCGATCGACTGCTCGTCCCCGGCGAGCACGTGCACCTGATGAGTCGCGAGCACGGAATCGTGCTGGCGGCGCCGTTCGTGCGGACAGCCGTCGTGCTGGCCGCTGCGGCGGCGGCCGCGATCCTCGCCGCCGGCCTGCCGGTGCCCGCGCCGATTCGGCTCGTCCCGGTGCTCGTCGCTGCCGTCGTGGCCGCGTCGGT
The DNA here is from genome assembly GCA_036502065.1 of Gaiellales bacterium. GTDB lineage: Bacteria > Actinomycetota > Thermoleophilia > Gaiellales > JAICJC01 > JAICJC01. The sequence goes on along the minus strand of DASXZF010000283.1, from coordinate 3,482 downwards.
GCTGCTCGGGCTCGCCCGCACCGTCGCACGCTGGCAGCGCCGCCTGCTCGTCGTGACCGACAGCCGCGTGCTCCTGATGGCGGGCGCCGCCGGCCGCCGCGCGGCCATCGTCCCGCTCGCGGCGATCCGCGACATCGAGATCGTCTGCCCCGCGGCCGGGCGGATGCTGCATTACGGCGGGGTCGTCGTGCGCATCGGCGGCCGCCGCGAGCCGCTCTTCGGCCTGCGCCGCCTGCGCGATCCCGATCTCGTGCTCGGCCTGCTCCTCGGCCTGGCCGACGACATCCCGGCCGCGCGGCCGAGGAACCGGCCCGCGCCCGCGTCGGGCGTGCTCTCGATCGTCGAGTGACCGAGATCGGTCAGGCGGCATACCAGAAGGTGCCCGGGCGCGCTACGCTCCGTGATGGAAGCAAACACCAGGCCGGACGGGGTGGGCCCGACGGCCCGGGACGACAGCCGGAGGGGTCCGGTGGGGCGCGAGCATGACGGCGCGCAGGAGGGAGGCAGCGGCGGACCAGCACGACGCATCGGTGCGGCCTGGCTCGACCTGCGCCAGGCTGCGGCTCGGCTGCGACCCCTCGGTCGTCGCTGAAGCACGGCGCGCGGTGGGCGAGCTCGAGCCGGCGCTCTCGGCCCCGGTCGCCGACTCCGCCCGCCTTCTCGTGACCGAGCTCGTCACCAACAGCATCCTGCACGGTATCCGCGAGGGCGAAGGCTGGATCGATGTCACCATCGAGCGGCGGGGGCAGCGCCTGCGGATCGAGGTGGTCGATCCGGCGTCGAACGGCGGCCGGCCCGTGATGCGGCCGGTCGACCCCACGAGCACGTCGGGATGGGGCCTGCAGCTGGTCGACCGCCTCGCGAGCGACTGGGGCGTCGAGACCGGGGTCGGCACCTGCGTGTGGTGCGAGATCCCCACCGTCTGAGCCGCGCCGCCGCGCGTCCGTCCGCACTCCCGTGGTAGTCTACCGAACGCACGTTCGTATGTGCGGCGGTTGCTAGAATATGGCTGTTTCCCGCTTGAACATGCGGTTTCCAGCCATTTAAGGAGTCTGGTGGGGCACGAGAGCATCGTCATCCGGGGCGCGCGCGAGCACAACCTCAAAGACGTCACCGTCACGCTGCCGCGCGACCGGTTGGTCGTCATCACCGGGCTGTCGGGCTCGGGCAAGTCGAGTCTGGCGTTCGACACGCTCTACGCCGAGGGTCAGCGCCGCTACGTCGAGTCGCTCTCGGCCTACGCGCGCCAGTTCCTCGGCCAGATGGACAAGCCCGATGTCGACTCGATCGAGGGGCTCTCGCCCGCGATCTCGATCGATCAGAAGACGACGGCGCGCAACCCGCGCTCGACCGTCGGCACGGTCACCGAGACCTACGACTACCTGCGCCTGCTGTACGCTCGCGTGGGACATCCGCACTGCCCCAAGTGCGGCCGCGAGATCACCGGGCAGACCGCCGAGCAGATCGTCGAGCAGGTGCTGCAGCTGCCCGAGGGGACGCGGTTCACCATCGACGCGCCCGTCGTGCGCACGCGCAAGGGCGAGTACAAGGATCTGTTCGAGCAGCTGCGCGGCGACGGGTACACCCGGGTCAAGGTCGACGGCCGGCAGCTGCTGCTCGAGGAGCCGATCGACCTCGACAAGCAGGTGCGTCACTCGATCTCGGTCGTCGTCGACCGCCTGGTGATGAAGTCGGGCCTGCGCACGCGGCTGACCGACTCGGTCGAGACGGCGCTGCGGCTGGCCGAGGGGCTGGTCGAGGTCGCGGTGGTCGACGGGGCGACGATGACGTACTCCGAGCAGTTCGCGTGCCCCGACGACGGCATCTCGCTACCGGAGCTCGCGCCGCGGATCTTCTCGTTCAACTCGCCGCACGGCGCCTGTCCGCGCTGCACGGGCCTCGGCACTCAGCTCGAGATCGATCCCGACCTCGTCGTGCCCGATCACAGCCTCTCGATCGCCCAGGGCGCGCTCGTCCCGTGGACCGTGATCAACTCGAACTTCTACACCCAGGTGATCCAGGCGATCGCCGACCGCTACGAGGTCAATCTCGACACGCCCTGGGCCGATCTGCCAGAGGAGCAGCGCAACCTGTTCATGCAGGGCACGGGCGGCGACAAGCTCTACGTCAGCTACCGCAACCGGATGAACCGCAAGCGCAGCTACATGCTCGCATTCGAGGGCATCGTCCCGAGCCTCGAGCGGCGCTACCGCGAGACCGACTCGAGCTACCAGAAAGAGCGCATCGAGGAGTACATGGCGCTCAAGCCGTGTCCGGCCTGCCACGGCGACCGGCTCAAGGAGACGAGCCTCGCGGTGACGGTCGGCGACCGCAACATCGCCGCGGTGACGCGCATGTCGGTGATGGCCGCGATCGAGTTCGTCGACGCGCTCGTGCTGACCGACACTGAGCGCGCGATCGGCGCGCGCATCCTCAAGGAGATCCGCGAGCGGTTGACGTTCCTGGCCGACGTCGGCGTGGGCTACCTGACCCTCGGGCGGGCGGCGGCCAGCCTGTCGGGCGGCGAGGCGCAGCGGATCAGGCTCGCGACCCAGATCGGCTCGTCGCTCATGGGCGTGCTCTACATCCTCGATGAGCCGTCGATCGGTCTGCACCAGCGCGACAACGCCAAGCTCCTGGCGACGCTCGAACGGCTGCGCGAGCTCGGGAACACGGTGATCGTCGTCGAGCACGACGAGGAGACGATCCGCGCGGCCGACCACATCATCGACATGGGACCGGGAGCGGGGGAGCACGGTGGCGAGGTCGTCGCGGCCGGCACCGCCGACGAGGTGATGGCATCCGAGCGCTCGCTCACCGGGGCGTACCTGTCCGGCCGCCGCGGTATCCCGGTGCCCGACCGGCGCACCCACGATGCCGGCTGGTTCGGCGTGCAGGGCGCGACCGAGCACAACCTCAAGGGCATCGACGTCGACCTGCCGATCAGCAAGCTGATCTGCGTGACCGGCGTCAGCGGGTCGGGCAAGAGCACGCTCGTGAACGACGTGATCTTCAAGGCGCTCGCCAACCGGCTGAACCGGGCCCGCGTGAAGCCCGGTGCGCATCGCGCGGTGCAGGGCATCGAGGCCTTCGACAAGGTGATCGACATCGACCAGTCGCCGATCGGCCGCACGCCGCGCTCGAACCCGGCCACCTACACCGGGCTGTTCGATCACATCCGCGCGCTCTATGCGACGTCACCCGACGCCCGGGCGCGCGGGTACAAGCCGGGCCGGTTCTCGTTCAACGTCAAGGGCGGCCGGTGCGAGACGTGCCGCGGCGACGGCACGATCAAGATCGAGATGCACTTCCTGCCCGACGTCTACATCAACTGCGAGGCGTGCCACGGCCGCCGCTACAACCGCGAGACGCTCGAGGTGAAGTTCAAGGGCAAGTCGATCGCCGACGTGCTCGACATGTCGGTCGAGGAGGCAGTCGAGTTCTTCGTCAAGATCCCGAAGCTGCGCCGGCGGCTGCAGACG
>DASXZF010000282.1:0-11195 GCA_036502065.1 Gaiellales bacterium | reverse complement strand
GTGCTCGACCCGGCCGACGCGCGCCGCCTGGTCGCGGGCGTGGTCGACGACACGATCGGGATGGGCCCGCTCGATCCGCTGCTGCGTGACCGCGGCGTGTCGGAGGTGATCGCCAACGGCCCGTCGCAGGTGTTCACCGAGCGGGCGGGCCGGCTCGTGCGCGAGCCGGTCGCGTTCCGCGACGAGGAGCATCTGCGCCAGGTGATCGACCGGGTTGTGAGCTTGGTCGGGCGGCGCGTGGACGAATCGAGTCCGATGGTCGACGCCCGCCTGCCCGACGGCAGCCGTGTGAACGCGGTGCTGCCGCCCGTCGCGCTCGACGGCCCGCTGCTCACGATCCGCAAGTTCGCCAGGGCGCCGCTTGCGATCGTCGATCTGGTCGGCTCGGGCAGCCTCAGCGCCGGGCAGGCTGCGTTGCTCGAGCGCTGCGTGCGCGGGCGCCTGAACGTCGTCGTCTCGGGCGGCACGGGCACCGGCAAGACGACGCTCCTGAATGCGCTCGCCGGATTCATCGACCCGGCGGAGCGGATCGTCACGGTCGAGGACGCGGCCGAGCTGCGTCTGCCCCAGCCGCACGTGGCGCGGCTCGAGAGCCGTCCGCCGAACGTCGAGGGCAGGGGAGAGGTGACGCTGCGCGCCCTCGTCCGAAACGCATTGCGGATGCGGCCCGACCGGATCGTCGTCGGCGAGGTGCGCGGCGGCGAGGCGCTCGACATGCTGCAGGCGATGAACACGGGCCACGACGGCTCGCTCACCACCGTCCACGCCAGCTCACCCGCCGACGCGATCCGCCGGATCGAGATGATGGCGCTCATGGCCGGGCTCGACCTGCCGCACGTCGCCGTGCGCGAGCAGGTCATGGCCGCGGTCGACGTCGTCATCCATCTCGTGCGCGAGGGGGACGGCTCGCGGCGGGTGCGCTTCGTCGACGGCCGGAGTCGTGACGGCCGCCTGGAGATGGTCGACAGCCGCCTCCTCGCGGAGCTCCTGGAGCGCAGGTGCCGGGTCGACGTCTCCTAACCGCGCTCGCTGTCCGCCGAGCGGGACGCCGCCGCGATCGGATCGCCCCGGAGCAGCTCGCGACCGTCGTCGAGATCCTGGCCGCGCACGTCCGGGCCGGGCGGTCGCTGCGCCAGGCGCTCACCGATGCGGTCGCCGACCTGCCCGAGCCGGCCGCCGGGCGGGTGGCGGCGGCCGCTGCCGATGCCGCGCTCGGCGCGCGTCCGGGCGATGCGCTTTCGGCCCTCGGAGACAGCGACGACGTCGCCTACCTCGCCGCCGCCGTGCGGCTGCACACCCGCTCGGGAGGAGATCTGGCGCTCCTGCTCGAGCGCACCGCCGAACTGCTGCACGAACGGGCGGCGCAGCGGCGGGCGGCGGAGGTCGCAACTGCCCAGGCGCGCGCCACCGGCAGGATCGTGTCGGGGATGCCGGCGCTCGGTGTGGCGTCGCTCTACCTCGCCGACCGGCCGGGGTTCGAGCTGCTCGTGCGCTCGCCGCTCGGTTGGGTGGCGCTGGCGGCCTCGGCCGGCATGGCGGCGCTCGGCCACGCGCTCATCGCACGCATCGCCGAGGTCGATCCGTGACCGCGATGCTGCTGCTGGCGACGGCCTTGGCGGCGTTTGGGGCGGCCCGCGCAGCGGCGATCCGCGACCGCGCTCTGAACCCGGCGGCGGAGGCGCCGGTGTCGCGTCCGGGGGGCTCGATCCGGGTCCTGTGCGGCCTGGGACGTCGGCCGGCGGCGTGGGCCGGCGCACGTCTGCCCTGGATCTCGGAGGGGTGGGTGCGCCTGCGCGCGGCGTCCGCCGAGCCGCCGGCAGGCGTCGATCCGGCGGCCCTGCGTGCGGGTGCGGTGATCGCGTTCGGCGGCCTGGCCGTCGCCGCCGCCGTCGTGGTCGGAGGCGTGACGGGGCTGCTCGGCGCCCTGGTCGTCGCGGTCTTCGGATGCGTGTACCCCGATCTCTGGATGCGCGCCGCGGCGGCGCGGCGCGCGGAGCGGATCGAGCGGCGCGTGCCCGAGCTGGTGGAGCTCGTCGCGAGCATGGTGGCGGCGGGAGTGGGCGTGGACGCCGCGCTGCGGGGCGCGGGCGAGGCCGTCTCGGGTGACCTCGGCGGCGAGATCGAGCGCGTGCACGCGAACGTGGCGCTCGGGCGGCCGCGCGCCGACGAGCTGCGCGATCTGGCCCGGCGCACGGGGTCGCCGTCGCTCGCGCAGCTTGCGCTGACCTTGCGGCTGAGCGACCGTCTGGGCGTGCCGCTGGCCGAGGCGTTGCGCCGTCAGGCCGAGCGCGCCCGCGCCCAGCGGGCGCGGATGGTGCAGGAGCGGGCGGCGAAGGCCGGACCGCGCGTCCTGGTCGTGGTCGTGTTCGTCCTTGTGCCGGCGGCGCTCCTGCCGCTGGCGGCGGCCGTGTTGCTGACCGTGTCCGGCTCGTTCACAGGGTTGTGACGCTTCCGCGGCACCCCGGTGCACACCCGTTGCGCCCGCATCCGTAGCGTGGGGATCGTGCAACGCGGCCAGGCCACCATCGAGTACGCCCTGCTGGTGACCGCGCTGATGCTCGGTCTGTGCCTGCTGGTGCGGTTCGAGACGCCGGTTCGGTGGCTCGCGCGCGCCGTCGTTCACGCGCTCGCGCCACAGCGCGGCGGGCCAGGGCACCACGGCGGCGGCAATAACCACGGCCCGCGGCACCGGCATCCGCACCCGTGTCTGTGCCCGGCGGCGGTGCGCCTAGCGGCGCAGCTCGGCGAGGGTCAGCTCCTGCCCGCTCGTTTCGGTGAGTCCGACGGCCAGGACGCTGCCGTCGCCGGTCGCCCGAATGCCGTCGAGCTCGGAGGTCTGGGACGGGTCGATATTGGTGATCGGAGACCGGGCCCAAGAGGTCACGTCCCAGCGCTCGGCGAATGGCGCATCAACCTCGGTCGGCGTGACCTCGGCTCCGACGGCCCAGAACGCGGACCGGCCGGGCACATGGGTGACGGCCTTGAAGTACGCGGAGCCGGCACCGTGGACGGGGTGGCCGACCTTCCATCCCGCCCGCGTACGGACGAGCGCGATCGGGATCGTGTGTCCATTGGCCTGGTTGTCGAACGTCCCCACCGCGACGACGAACCGCTTCGAGGCCGCCACGCCGTTCAGATGCACTCCGATGCCGTGTTTGGGGAGCGTCGCGATCGGGACGCGGACGGCCGCCCAGGTCGTCCCGGTCCAGTGCTCGACGAGCGGCCGGCCGACGAGCCCGTTCGCACCGACGGCCCACAGCTGATGCGTGCCGGGCACGCGGCAGATCGCGGCGAGCGCGTCGTTTGTGCGGTGCTCGAGATCGAGCGGATCCTGGCTCGGCACGATCCGCCACCGGCGTCCGTTCCAGTGCTCGGCCAGGGTCTCGGCCACGTCGGCGCGGGGCGCGCGGAAGCCGACCGCCCACACGTCGCTACGTGAGAGCGCGAGCACACCGGTCAGCTCGACGCCGAGCGCGGTGGCCGCGCCGGGCACGTCCGGGCTCGGACTGATCTGCCACGATCCTCCGTCCCAGTGCAGGATCAGCGCGTGCGGCCTGCCGTCGGACCGCGTGTACCCGCCGACCGCCCACGCGTTTGAGCCGGAGACGGCTGACACTGCGTCGAGCCGCGCGAACCTGCCGGGCGACGGGCCGGCGACGAGGGTGAGGCCCGTCTGGCGCGCCCGCTCGATCAGCGTTCCGGCCTGCGTCTGCCCGACCGCCCACCACGTGTTTCCGCCCGGGATGCTCGACGCGCCCGCGAGCTCGTTCGACGTCGGGTCGGGGCTCTGCGAAGGCAGCTCCTGCCAGGCTGCGGCCGACGCTGTGGCCGTCGTCGCGGCCACGGCCACCGCGGCCACGCAAGCTGCCGCACGCACCTGCCTGAGCATGTCCATCTTCCTCCGGACGCCTGCCTCGATCCCCGCGGCGATCATTCCACCGTGGTTGCCTGTCGTCAACCGCACGGCTTGACTTCTCCACATACTGGGAAATACCCTGGTGTCCGCATCGGCCACAGTGTGGGGAGGTCGGGGCATGAGACTGCGTGTGCGCGAGGGCCGGGTCGGGGACGGTGGTACGCCGTCGGCCACGCCCATGCCCGCGCCCGACGTTGCGGGCGCCCCTCCCGGTGACGGCGGCCGCAGGCTGCCGAGCAGGCGCCGGCGGCGGCACTGGCTGGCCGCGTTCCTCGCGCTGTGGGCGCTCGTCGTCGTCGCGGCGGGGTGGACGTGGTACGAGTACGGCCGCCTGTCACACGATCTGCAGGTCTCGAACGGCCGCGTGGGCGGCCGCGTGCGGCGGGCGCTCACGCCTGCCCCGGTCGGCGCTGCGCGCCAGACGACCCTCGTCGCCGGCATCGACTCGCACGGGAACGTGGCCGGGACGGTGATCCTGGCGCGGATGGATGCCACCCACCACGCGGTCGAGATCCTGACGGTGCCCTCGACGGTCGCCGTGTCGGGCTCGCAGCGGCTGCGCGACGTGCTGCGCTTCGACGGGGTGCCGCGGGCGATCTCGCTGCTGCATCACGACCTCGACGTGCCCGTGAACCACGTGCTGCTGATCCAACTCGACCAGGCCGGGGCGATCGTGCGCGCGCTCGGAGGGATCACGATTACGAACCCGACCCGCGTGCCGTACTCGGTCACCGGCGCGCACGGGGTGTTCCCCGCCGGCCGCGTGCGCCTGAACGGCACCACCGTCCAGTGGTACCTCGACCCGACCGAGCGGCCGCTCACGCCGGCCATCGCCGCCGCCGGCGACTTCCGTCAGGCGGCCGTCGTGCGCGGCGTCACCGACAAGCTCGTGCACCTGACGACGCCGTCGGCGATGAGCGCGCTCGGGCACACGATCTCGCGCAACTTCACCACCGACCTCTCGCCCGACCCTGTGCTCGGGATCGTCGCCGCCCGCCTCGGCGCGCACACGCTTGTCGACTGCCGCCTGGGCCAGAACGCGAACCTCGCCGCCCGGCGGCCGAGCGCGACGGTCACCGGGTTCGAGACGGCGTCGCGGCGCGGCGGCTGCACGGCGGTGCCGCTGGCCACGAAGCTGCCCGTCGCGGCCGTCGCCGCCACCATCATCGCCACGCTCGTCACCAACGGCGGGTCGCGGCTGCTCTACCTGCTCGTCGTGATCGCGGTCGCGGTGTGGGGGATCGGGCTGTGCGCGTGGATCCTGATGCTGCCGGCGGTACGCGGCGCGCGCCGGCCGGTGCGGCTTGGGCGCGTGGCGCGTCCGCGTCTGCCGCATGTGCGCGTGCCGCATCTCCACCTCCCGGACGTGCACCTGCCCCAGCGCGAGCATCAGCGCTACGGCCGCATCTACCGCCGCCGCCGCACCCGCCTGATGATCGTGCGAGTGGTGTCGGTGCCCACGTCGATCGGCCTGGGGATGCTGATCGCCCATCTGCTCTACTGAGCCGCCGTGATCGCGCTCATCGGTTCTTCTTAGGTTGCCGAAGTAGTCTTCGCCTGCACCCGAGCGAAAAGGACAGCCGACGTGGCCAATCAGAAGACCCGTCAGCAGCGCCGGGCCCAGGAGCGCGAGCGCGGGCAACGGCTCCAATCACAACCACAGGTTTCCCAGCGCCGGACGCTCCTCATGGCCGGCGGCGGCATCCTCGGCGTGATCGTCGTCATCGCTGCGCTTGTCGCAGTGAAGCTGCTGCAGGGCAGCCCCGCACCGGCCAAGAAGGGCGGCGTCGCCGCCGCGACCGTTGTGCAAGAGGCGACCACCGTCCCCGCAGCCACCTTCAACAAGGTCGGGTTCGTTGCCGGCGTCAGCGCGCCGGAGACGGGATCCGCGTTCACCCACGTTCCGGGAACGCCGGTCACGGCGGCCGGCAAGCCGGTCGTCGTCTACGTCGGCGCCGAGTTCTGCCCGTTCTGCGCCGCCGAGCGCTGGGGGATGGTGGCCGCGTTCTCGCGCTTCGGCACGCTCCACAACCTCGGCGAGACGCACTCGGCCACCGCCGACGTCTACCCGAACACGCCGACCTTCTCGTTCCACGGCGCCACCTACACCAGCAGGTACATCTCGCTAAACACGGTCGAGGTGGCGACCAACCAGCCGCAGGGCAGCTACTACGCCCTGCTCGACAAGCCCAACGCGCTCGAGCGGCGGCTCTCCGCCAAGTACGACGCCGCGCACATTCCGTTCGTTTATCTGGGCAACTACATCATCACCGGGCCGACGTACAACCCGCAGGTCCTGTCGGGACTGACCATGAGCCAGATCGCCACGGCGATGCGCGACCCGTCCACCAACGTCTCGCAGGCCATCCTTGGCACGGCGAACAACATCACGGCCGCGATCTGCAAGCTGACGAACGGCCAGCCGACCGACGTGTGCTCGTCGTCCGGCGTCGTGGCGGCGGCGAAGCACCTGCCGAAGTGATCGCGGCGTCGCGAGCGGCCGATGCGCAGGCGCCCGGGCGCTCCGTGCCCGGCTGGGTCGTGCCCGCGTCGCTCGGGCTCATCGCCGCCGGCCTGGCGGTGTCGATCTATCTCACCATCACGCACTTCACGACGACCGTGAAGCTCGCGTGCTCGACCACGGGCGCGATCAACTGCGAGAAGGTGACGACGAGCCCGCAGTCCTACCTGCTCGGGATCCCGGTGGCGGCGCTCGGCGTGGCGTTCTTCGTCGTGGCCGCCGCCCTGTGCCTGCCCGCCGCGTGGCGATCGCCCATTCCGGCCGTCCGCTATGCGCGCATCGGCTGGGCGGTCGCGGGCGTGGCGATGGTCGTGCGGCTCGTCTACGCCGAGCTCTTCCAGATCAACGCCGTCTGCCTCTGGTGCACGGCCGTGCACGTCATCAGCGGTCTGCTCTTCGCCGTCGTGCTGGTCGGCGAGGCGCTCGCCGTCCAGGCGGCCTCCGGCCCCACGGCGCGGTAGTATCCGCGCCCATGACGAGCCCTCAGACCTCGACGTCGCGCTGGTGGGTGCTGGTGATGGTGGTGGCGCTCGTGCTCGCGCTCGTGCTGGTCATCGCCGTGAGCAAGTAGATCCGGCTGCATGGGCACGGCCACCGCAGGCATCGTCAGCCTGAACCCGGCTGACCCGGCCGACCGCATCGGCACGTTCGTGCCCGGCGGTGGCATCGACGTTGACCGCGCCGTCACGGCGGCGGCCGCCGCTGCCCCGCGCTATGCGGCGCTGCCGGCGCAGGCGCGAGCCGATGCGCTGCACCGTGTGGCGGCCCGGGTCGAGGCGCGCGCGGCCGAGCTGGCCGACCTGATCCGGCGCGAGGTGGGAAAGCCCGTGCTGGAGGCGCGCGGAGAGGTCGCCCGCACGGCCGCCATCCTGCGCTACCACGCCCAGGCGGCGCTCGATCCCGACGGCGACACCTTCCCGTCGGGCGACGGCCGCTCGCTGCTCCTCGCGCGGCGGCGTCCGCGCGGCGTCGTCGGCCTGATCACGCCCTGGAACTTCCCGATCGCCATCCCGGCCTGGAAGCTCGGGCCTGCCCTCGCCTACGGCAACGCCTGCGTGTGGAAGCCCTCGCCGTTTGCGCCCGCGTGCGCCGAGGTGCTGCTCGAGTGCCTGGCGCCGGAGCTGCCCGAGGCGGTCGTCCAGCTCGTGCAGGGAAACGGCGACGCGGGCGCGGCCCTGGTCGGGCACCGCGGCGTCGCGGCGGTGTCGTTCACCGGGTCGGTGGCAACGGGAGCGAGCGTCGCGCGGGCCGCCGTCGAACGCGGCGCCGCGGCCCAGTGCGAGATGGGCGGCCAGAACGCCTCGATCGTGCTCGCCGACGCCGACATCGAGTTCGCCGCGGCGACGATCGCGGTGGCGGCGATGGGCTATGCGGGGCAGAAGTGCACCGCCACGAGCCGGGTGATCTGCGCGGACGCCGTCTATGCGCCGATGCGCGACGCGCTCGCCGCGGCGGTCGCGGGGCTGCGGGTCGAGGACCCCGCCGACGAGGCGTGCAAGGTCGGCCCGCTGATCTCGCCGCAGGCGCGGGATGCCGCCGTGGCGGCGGTCGCGCGCGGGGTGGAGGCGGGCGGGCGGCTGGTCGCCGGCGGCTCGGCCCTCGACTCGGCGGGCAACTACCTCGCCCCGGCGCTCGTCGAGGTGGCGGATGCCACGGCCGAGCTGGCGCAGGAAGAGGTGTTCGCACCCGTCTGCGCCGTCATGCGCGCCGCGGATGCCGACGCTGCCGTCGCGCTTGCAAACGGCGTCCGCCACGGCCTTGCGACGGCGGTCTTCACCCGCGACCTCGACCGTATGCTCGATCTCGTGAACCGGATCGACACCGGCCTCGTGCGCATCAACCAGCCCACGTCGGGCGTCGATCTGCACACGCCGTTCGGCGGCGAGAAGGCGTCGGGCCTCGGCCCGCGCGAGCAGGGCAAGGCGGCGCGGGAGTTCTACACCAGCCTGCGCACGGTGCTCATCTCGCCCTCGTGCTAAACTAGTCACAGGGTCTATAAGTGACGGTACCCGAACATCCGCGCGTCGCGGCCGACGTGGCCGTGTTCGCATTCAGGGACGGGGCGATGAACGTGCTCCTGGTGCGGCGCCGATACGAGCCGTACCAGAGCTACTGGGCGCTCCCCGGTGGGCTGCTCGACGCGGGCGAGACGCTCGAGGAGGCGGCCGTCCGCGAGCTGCGCGAGGAGACGGGCGTGACCGACACGTTCATGGAGCAGCTGGCGACGTTCTCGGAGCTCGACCGCGATCCCCGCGGGCGCGTGATCTCGTGCTGCTATCTGGCCCTCGTCGACGGCGGCAAGGTGCGGCTGCGTCCCGGATCGGATGCGCGCGAGGCCGTGTGGCGGCCGCTCGAGCCGCTGCTGGCCGAGACGGAGCGCGGGACGGTGCTCGCCTTCGACCACGACGGGATCCTCGCCTACGCCCGCCAGCGCCTGGCGTACAAGCTCGAGTACCAGAACGTGGCCTGGAGCCTGCTGCCCGACACGTTCACGCTGTCAGAGCTGCGGCGGGTGTACGAGGCCGGCATCGGCCGGGCGTTCGAGCCGAACAACTTTCGCCGCATCGCCCTGGGATGGGGGGTGCTGGCCGAGGCCGGCGAGCGCGCCACCGGCGGGCGGCCCGCGGCGCTCTACCGGTTCGTCGAGCGGCGGCCGCTGATCCTGGCCCAGAGCGTACGCTACCGGCGGTCGACGTGATCGCCTGGCCGCCCGCCGAGCTCCTCACCGACGAGTACCAGCTCGCGATGGCCGACTCGTACCTCGCGCAGGGCCTGGCCGACGATCCGGTGGCGTTCGAGCTCTTCGTGCGCACCCTGCCCGAGCACCGCGGCTACCTCCTCGTGGCCGGGCTCGAGCGCGTGTGCGAGTACCTGACGGGCCTGCGGTTCGGCGAGGAGGCGCTCGAGTACCTGCGCCGGTCGGGCACCTGCAGCGAGCCGCTGCTGCAGCACCTGGCCGGGCTGCGCTTCACCGGCGACGTCGATGCCGTGCCCGAGGGCACGGTGATCCACGCCGGCGAGCCGTTGCTGCGGGTCGAGGGTGGCCGCATGGTCTGCCAGCTCGCCGAGACGTTCCTGCTGAACCAGGTGAACTTCCAGACGATGATCGCCACCAAAGCCGCCCGGATCGTGACCGCCGCGGCGGGCCGGCCCGTGACCGACTTCGGCTTCCGCCGCGCCCACGGTGCCGACGCCGGGCTGCTCGCCGCCCGCTCGGCCTACATCGGCGGGTGCAGCGCCACCGCCACCGTCGCGGCCGGCTTCCAGTGGGGGATCCCGACCTCGGGAACCATGGCTCACAGCTACGTGCTCGCGTTCCCGACCGACATCGACGCGTTCTGCGCGTTCCTGCGCGACCACCCCGACCGCTCGACGCTGCTGATCGACACGTACGACGCGCTGCAGGGCGCCCGGGCGGCATGCCGGGCCGCGCACCTGACCGGCGTGATCCCGCAGGCCGTGCGGCTCGACTCCGGCGACCTGGCCGAGATCACGATCGCCGTGCGCTGGATCCTCGACGCCGGCGGCTGCGAGCAGACCCGGATCGTGTGCTCGGGCGACCTCGACGAGTACCGGATCACGAGCCTGCTCGCCGCCGAGGCCCCGATCGACGGCTTCGGCGTCGGCACCGCGCTCACGACGTCGAACGACGCGCCGGCGCTGGGAGGCGTCTACAAGCTCGTCTGGAGCGCCGGCCGCCCCGTGATGAAGGCGGCCGGCGTGAAGTCGAACCTGCCGGGCCGCCACCAGGTGTTCCGGACGGCGGACGGTGACACGATCGGGCTCGCCGACGAGGATCTGCCCGGCGAGCCGCTGCTTCGCCCCGTGATCCGCGGCGGGCGGCTGGCGACGCCGCTGCCGCCGCTCGCCGACGTGCGCCGCCGCGCCGCCGCAGAGCTCGCTGCGCTGCCCGAGTGCGCCCGCGCCCTGCACGACCCCACGCCGATTCCGCCGCAGCTCTCGCCGCGGCTCTCCGCGCTCGAGGAGGAGATGTCATGACCGGCTCCGATCCCACCACGGCGCTGGTCGTGGTCGATGTGCAGAACGACTTCTGCCCCGGAGGCGCGCTCGCCGTCGCCGGGGCCGATCGGCTCGCTCCCGCCATCGCCGAGGCCGCCCGCGGCGCGGGCACGATCGTCGCCACCCGCGACTGGCACCCGCCCGGCCATCGCTCGTTCATCGCGCGCGGCGGGTCGTGGCCCGCGCACTGCGTCGCCGGCACGCCCGGCGCCGAGCTGCACGCCTCGGTCGCCGGCATGCGCTTCGACCGTGTGGAGGACAAGGGCACCGACGCCGGCCGTGAGGCGTACTCGGGGTTCGACGGCACCGACCTCGCCGACTACCTGCGCGGCCGCGGGGTGACGCGCGTCGTCGTGGCCGGCGTCGCGACGGACTACTGCGTGCGCGACACCGCCCTCGACGCCATCGCGGCCGGCTTCGAGACGACCGTCCTCGCCGACGCCGTCGCAGCCGTCGACGTGGAGCCGGGCGACGGCGAGCGCGCGCTGCACGCCGTGACGGCGGCCGGCGGCCGGCTCGACAAGGTCGCGCTCCTGCGTGACGAGGGCGCGATCGGGGCGATCGTCGAGCGCAAGGTCGAGCGCATGCGCGAGGTCGTGCACGGGGCGGGGAGGGGGAGGATCGTGATCGGCCTCTCCGGGGGGATCGACTCGGCCGTCGCGATGGCGCTCGCGGCGCGCGCGCTCGGACCCGAGCACGTCGTCGCCGTGCGGATCCCGTCGCGGCACACCGAGCAGG
>DASXZF010000281.1:0-20039 GCA_036502065.1 Gaiellales bacterium | reverse complement strand
GACGCCTTCGTCTGGATCGGGCTGTACGAGCCGACCAGCGAGGAGTTCGAGGCCGTCCGGCAGGAGTTCGCGCTGCACGACCTCGCCATCGAGGACGCGATCTCGGCCCACCAGCGGCCGAAGCTCGAGGTCTACGACGAGTCGCTGTTCATCGTCCTGAAGCCGGCCCGCTACCTCGAGGCGGAGGCGGACGTGGAGTTCGGCGAGGGTGCTGATCTTCCTCGGCGCCGATTTCATCATCACGGTCCGCCACGGCGAGGCGGCGCTCCACGAGGCGCGGCTGTGGACGGAGGCGCGACCGGACGTGATGCGCTGCGGTCCCGGAGCGGCGCTGTATGCGATCGTCGACCGGATCGTCGACGACTACGCACCGGTCATAAACGCGCTTGACCGCGACATCGAGGAGGTCGAGCGCGAGGTGTTCTCGGCCGAGCCGACGAACGCCGCCGAGCGGATCTACGAGCTGAAGCGCGAGGTGCTCCAGCTCAATGCGGCCGTCGCACCGCTGGCCGAGCCACTCGACCGCCTCGCCGGTGGCCGCCACGCGCTGATCCACGGGAACATCCACCCGTACTTCCGCGACGTCCACGACCACCTGCTGCGGGTGATCCAGCGCGTCGAGACCGATCGCGACCTTCTGACGAGCGTGCTCGCAGCGAACCTCACCCAGGTCGGCGTGCGCCAGAACGAGGACATGCGCCGCATCTCGGCATGGGCCGCCATCTTCGCCGCTCCGACCCTGATCGTCGGTGTGTACGGCATGAACTTCCGCGACATGCCCGAGCTCAACTGGAGGCTCGGCTACCTGTACGCGGTCGCGCTCATGCTGATCGTCTGCTTCTCGCTGTACCGCTACTTCCGCCGCATCGGCTGGCTCTAGCCGGCCTCACGCCCCGACGGACACGTCTGGAACAGCCTCCCATCCAGGTCGACGTCCAGGCGCATCGCCGAGAACCCGTAGGGCGGCGACTCGATCGCCGTGCAGTAGGCCGAGAACCTGTGCGGGCCGGTGCAGCCCGCGCCCGGAGCGCACACGTAGCCGTCCTCGGCGTACTCGACCTCGCCCACCCACTTGCCGGTGGGCTGGCGCCGGGTCACGTCGGTCGTGAAGTCGTCCCAGCCGCAGGGCTTCGCGCCCGTGACCGCCGTGCAGGTGAAGCCGTACTGCGTGCTCCCTGCGGCGCCGGCTGAGAAGCACGGGCTGAACGTGTAGCACTCCTCGACGACCGCGCCGTCTGTGTAGCGCCGGCCCCACCAGCTGAGCAGCGGCGAGTTCTTCCAGAGCGCCGTCATGCCGTCGCGGTGGACGAGGTTCATGGCATAGGCGAGGAAGTTCTGCGCGTCGCCGGGAGTGAGCCGGAAGCCCGTCTCCGACGGCGGGTCGAAGCTGTCGATGTCGTCGAGCTCGACGGCGTCGAAGCCCTTGTGGGCGCACATCGCGATCCGCGCGCGCAGCATCGGCTTGAGGGCGTCGAGCTGGCGGAAGTCGAGCCACCGCTCCTGCGGGTAGCCGAAGTAGACGTTGCCGAGCGTCGCCGCCGGGAAGCGGCCGCCGCGGGCGGGCGTGCTGCCGTCGGGGCGATAGTCCTCCCACGCCAGGTCGAGGTAGCAGACCGCCTTGGGGTGGGCGAGCGTGGCGGCGGGCCACTGGGTGCGCAGCGTGCGCACCTCGGCGGGCGTCGTCAGGAAGCCGTCGATGTCGTAGATGTCGACGGCGGCGGCGCCGGAGCGCTCGAGCGGCGTGACGCGGCCGATCTGCCAGTCCCACCGCATCGGCCGGCCGGTGCCGTCGAGGTGGGGCGGATACCAGCACGGCCGTCCGTTTCGGGGCACGCAGGCCAGCGGCGCCGGCAGCCGCACGACCCGCCACCGGAACGCGCGCAGGCTCGTGCCGGCGGAATCCGTCGTGCGCACCACGATCCGATGCGGGCCGCGGCGCAGCAGGCCCGTGTCGACGAAGCGCGTCGTGGGCAGCGGCTGCCACGCCCGCCGGTCGATGCGGTAGCTGACCGTGGGCGCGCCGGACGCCGTCGTGTAGTGGGCCGGCCCGACCTGGAACCACTCCTCGTCCGACCCGGTGCGGTGCTCCGGCGTGCCGTTCACGAACGCGCTCCAGGGAGCGCTCCTGGCCGGGAACGGCCGCACGGGCTCGGTCGCAAGGACGGTGCGCGTCGCGTGCACGACCGAGAACGAGAACGTCGCGGGGTCGGTCTCGACGACCTCGGACGCGGTCTCGGTCAGGCGCAGCCGGCGACCCGTGTCGGCATGTGCGGGGACGTAGCGGCGGGCGGCGAAGGGTGTGGCGGTGCTGTCGGCCGCCGTGGTGCACGTGCCGGCGGCGCACGTCTGCCAGGTGTAGGCCACCTCGAAGCTCAGCAGGCGGTCGCCGTGCGGCAGCCGGCCGGCCCGCCAGCGGACACCCGTGGCGGTCAGCGTGCCGCCGTCGCGCATGTGCCCGTCGATGCGCAGCGTGCCCGTCCCGACAGGGGCGGGAATGGCGCGCGCCGCGGCGGTGGCCGAAAAGGCCGTGCCGGGCACCCAGGATGCGGCGATCACGAGGATCGCCAGGGCTGCCGGTCGGTGTGCACGCATGCGAACGCTCCCCTCTAGAGCAATTCCAGCAGCTCGTCGAGCCGCCGCCGTCCCTCGCCGGCCAGAAATGCGTCGCGCTCGGCCGCCGGCAGGCCGACCGCGTCCTTCCAGATCGAGCGGCCGGCGATGAAGCCGGAGGCGCCGCCCGCCCGCGCCGCGCGCAGCTGGCCGACGAAGGTGTCGTGGTCGACGCCCGCCGAGAGCAGCGCCCAGGGCACGTCGACGGCGCTCGAGATCGCCCGGCATGCCTCTTCGCTTCCGGGGTACTCGAGCTTCAGATATTTGGCGCCGCACTCCTGCAGCAGCACCGCACACTCGCGGATCAGATCGGGCCGCATGCTTCGGAACCGCTCGTCGGGCTCATCGGGCAGCGGCGGCACCAGCCCCTCGACGACGGCGAGCAGGTCGTGCGCGGCGCAGTCATCCACGACGGCGCGGACGGTCGCGGCGTTTTGCCCCGAGGCGTCCTCGCGGTCGGGCCGCAGGCGCACGAGCAGCTTCGCGGCGGTGCCTCCCATCCGGCGCACGCCGGCCGCGCCGAACCCGGGGATCAGCCGGGCGGCGTGGAGCTCGCCGTCGCGCTGCGCGCCGCTGATCTCGAGCGACACGAGCAGGCCGGCGTCGCGCGGCACGAGGCCGTGGTGGATCACGTCGGGGAGCGCGATCTCGGGATCGAGCAGCAGCGCGCTCGCCCCCGGCCCGAGCGCCGAGACGAGCGCGCGCTTGAACTCGCGCAGACCGTCGAGGCTGCCGTCCTGGCCGGCCCGGTCGAACATCGAGCGCAGGCTCACACGCTGATCGGCGGCGACGACGGCCAGCGCTCCCGCCGCAGTGGAGAGCTGCTGGATCGCGCGCTGCTCGGATGTCGTGAACACTCTTGCTCGCTTCGGGCCGATGTGGAACACTCTCAATCATGTCACGGATCGCATTCATCGGCGCGGGCAGCGTCGAGTTCACGAAGAACCTGCTCGGCGACATCCTCTCGTTCCCCGAACTGCACGATGTCGAGATCGCCCTGCACGACATCGACCCCGAGCGGCTGGCGGTGGCCGAGGCGATGGCCGCCTACACCGCCCGCACGCTCGGCGCGACGCCCCGGATCGAAGCCCACCTCGATCGCCGCCGCGCCATCGACGGCTGCGACCACGTCATCAACATGATCCAGGTCGGCGGCCATGCCGCGACGCTGCTCGACTTCGAGATCCCGGCCGCTCACGGCCTGCGCCAGACGATCGGAGACACGCTCGGCATCGGCGGCATCTTCCGGGCGCTGCGGACGATTCCGGTGATGCTCGACATCGGCCGCGACATGGCCGAGCTCGCGCCGGGCGCGTGGCTCCTGAACTACACGAACCCGATGGCGATGCTGTGCTGGGCCACCTATGCGGGCACGCCGATCGAGCGCATCGTCGGCCTGTGCCACTCGGTGCAGAACACGACGCACGAGCTGTGCGAGCTCGTCGGGGCGCCGTTCGAGGAGGTGTCGTTCCTGGGCGCCGGTGTGAACCATCAGGCGTTCATCCTGCGCTTCGAGCGAGCGGGGGAGAGCCTCTACCCGCTGCTCGACCGCCGCATCGCGGCCGACCCCGAGCTGCGTCGGCGCGTGCGCGTCGAGATGTACCGCCGCCTGGGCTACTTCCCGACCGAGTCGAGCGAGCACTCCGCCGAGTACCTGCCCTGGTTCACGCACAGCGACGAGGCGATCGAGCGCTTCCGCATCCCGGTCGGCGAGTACGTCGCGCGCAGCGAGGAGAACCTCGAGCTCTACGCCGAGATGCGGCGCCAGCTCGACTCAGGCGAGGAGATCGAGATCGAGCGCAGCCAGGAGTACGCCTCGCTCATCATCCACTCGATCCTGACCGGCCAGGAGCGCGTGATCTACGGCAACGTCCGCAACGACGGCCTGATCCCCAACCTGCCCGACGGAGCCTGCGTCGAGGTGCCGTGCCTGGTCGACCGAAACGGCGTGCAGCCGACCGTGGTCGGCGCGCTGCCGCCCCAGCTTGCCGCCCTGAACCGCACGTTCCTGAACGTGTGCGAGCTGACGGTGCGGGCCGCTCTCGAGGGCAGCCGGGCCCACGTCCACCATGCGGCGCTGCTCGACCCGGCCGCGGCCGCCTCGCTCTCGCCCGACGCAATCCACACGGTCGTCGAGGAGCTGATCGCCGCGCACGGCGACGCGCTGCCGGAGGGCATCCGCCCCTAGCGGCCAAGAACCGGGGCCTGGCCCCAAGAAGCGGGGCCAGGCCCCAAGAAGCGGGGCCAGGCCCCAACGGCACGCTCGCTTAGGGAAGCGGGGCCAGGCCCCATCGCTTACACCACCGTCACGCGCACGCCTTCGTCGGTCAGCTGGCGGATCGCGGCGGGTGCGGCGCCGGTGTCGGTGATGACCTCGGTGGCACGCTGCAGCGCGCAGATCTGGGCGAAGGCGACCACGCCGAGCTTCGAGCTGTCGGCGACCACGATCACCGTCGAGGCGCGGTCGATCAGGGCGCGGTTGGTGTGGGCCTCGATCTCGTGGTGCGTGGTCAGGCCGGCGCGGGCCGAGATGCCGTCGACGCCGACGAGCACGAGGTCGAGGTTCAGGCCCGCCAGCGCCGCCTCGGCCAGCGGCCCGACCAGCTCGTAGGACTCCGCGCGGGCGACGCCGCCGGTCACGACCAGCTTCAGGTTCGGACGCACGGCCAGCTCGGACGCGATGTTCAGCGAGTTGGTCACCACGGTCAGGCGCGGCGTCGCCACCAGGGCGCGGGCCACCTCGGTGGTCGTCGTCCCGCCGGTGAGGCCGATCGCCGTGCCCTCGGACACCCGCGCCGCCGCCTCGCGGGCGATGCGCAGCTTCTCCTCGCCGTGCCGGCCGCTGCGGTACCGCAGCGGCAGCTCGTAGAGGACGCCGTGGGCGACGGCGCCGCCGTGCGTGCGGGTGAGCAGGTGCTGATCTTCGAGCAGCCGCAGGTCACGCCGGATCGTCGCCGCCGACACGCCGAGCTGCGCGGCCAGATCGCCGACGCCGACGCTGCCGTTGCCGGACAGGTGCTCGAGAACGCTGCTCAACCGGTCGGACTGGCGCATCTGCGCAGTCTAGTGACACGTCCGGCGCAATCGACCTTGTCACGTGCGCGTTTGTGCAATATCATCGCCCGACATGAGCGCAATCGAGCGCGAAATACTCACCCAGCCGGACGATTGGCGCCGCGCGGCGCGCATGGCGGCGGAGCAGGCGCAGCTTCTGCCCGCACCCGGCGAGCGGGTGGTGGCGATCGGCTGCGGGACGTCGCTGCACATGGCGACCGCCTACGCAGCGGCCCGCGAGGCGGCCGGTGCAGGCGAGACCGACGCGTTCCCCGCCTCGGAGTTCCCCGCCGGGCGCCGCTACGACCGGATGGTTGCGATCACCCGCTCGGGGACGACGAGCGAGGTGGTGCGCGTGCTCGAGGCGGCGCAGGCCGCCACTCCCACCCTCGTGATCACGGGGGTCGCCGGCTCGCCCTGCGCCGAGCTTGCGGCCACCACGATCGTGCTCGACTTCGCCGACGAGCAGTCGGTCGTCCAGACGCGCTTTGCAACGACGGCGCTCGCGCTGCTGCTCGCGGGCGTCGGCGTCTCGATCGAGGCCGAGGCCGAGGCGGCCGAGCGGGCGCTGGCCGGGCCGGCTCCCGACGTCGCCGGCCACGAGCGCTTCGCGTTCCTCGGCTCGGGCTGGACGATCGGCCTCGCCAACGAGGCTGCGCTCAAGCTACGCGAGGCGGCCGGCGCGTGGGCCGAGGCCTATCCCGCCATGGAGTACCGCCACGGCCCGATCAGCGCGAGCGCGAGCGAGACGCTCGTGTGGCCCATCGGCCTCGTCGACCCGAGCGTGCTCGCAGACGCCGCCCGGGCCGGCTCGCAGATCGCCCGCAACGGCACCAGCCCGCTCGCCTCGCTCGTGCTCGCCCAGCGAGCCGCTGTCGCCCTTGCCCGCTCCCGCAACCTCGACCCGGACCACCCCCACAGCCTGACCCGATCGGTGGTGCTGCCATGAGACCCGTCCGCAAGCTCCTCGTCGTCGCCCTCCTGTCCTGCCTGGCGATCACCGCCGCGGGCTGCGGGGGCTCGTCGTCGTCCTCCTCGTCGGGAGGCGTCACGAAGATCGTGCTCTGGCACGGCTACGTCGACACCGAGGGCAAGGCCATGACGGCGATGGTGGCCCAGTTCAACGCGAGCCATCCCAAGATCCACGTCACCGCCCAGTTCTACGGCAACTCCGACTATGCCCTGCAGAAGGTGCTTGCGGCCATTGCCGGCGGCAATCCGCCCGACATCGCCTACCTGTACGGCTCGTGGGCGGCGAACATCGCCCAGAGCCCCAAGACGCTCGTCCTGAACGACATGATCAAGGCCGATCCGTCGTTCGACTGGAGCGACTTCTGGCCGTCCGAGCAGAAGGTCGCCACGGTGAACGGCAAGATCGTGGGCGTGCCCGCGCTCGTCGACAACCTCGCCCTGGTCTACAACAAGAAGCTCTTCCGCGCCGCCGGCATCCCGTTCCCGACCGCGGGCTGGACCTGGCAGGACCTGCGCTCGGCCGCCGCCAAGCTGACCGATGCGTCCAAGAAGCAGTTCGGCTGGGCGTACGTGAACGACGGCAGCGAGGACACCGTGTGGCGGTTCGAGGCGCTGCTCTGGCAGGCCGGCGGCGAGATCCTCTCGTCAGACGGAAAGCACGCCGCCTTCGACTCGCCGGCGGGCGTGCAGGCTCTGACGCTCCTGCAGCAGATGGCCGTGCACGACCACTCGGTCTACCTCGACAGCGGCAACGACCTCTACGCCAACCTGTTCAACGCGGGCCATATCGGGATGCTCTTCACCGGCCCATGGGATCTGTCCCAGTTCCCGAACGTCGACTTCGGCGTCCAGATCCTGCCCGGCGACGCGAACCACCAGACGATCTCGGGCCCCGACAACTGGGTGCTCTTCAACAACGGCTCGGCCCGTTCGAAGGCGGCCTTCACGTTCATCTCGTGGTTCACGAGCGCGCAGCAGAGCCTCGAGTGGTCGACGAAGACCGGCGACCTGCCGATCCGCCAGTCGGTGCTGAAGCTGCCCGGGTACCAGAGCTACATCTCCAAGTACCCCGGCGATGCGACGTTCGTCCAGAACCTGGGCAACGCGCTTCAGGTGCGGCCGGTGACGCCGCTCTACCCGAAGATCTCGACGGCGATCGGGCAGGCGGTGCAGGCCGTGCTGCTCGGGAAGGCCCAGCCGCAGCAGGCGCTCCAGCAGGCTGCGTCACAGGTGAACTCGATCCTGGCCGCGCCGTAGCGTTCCCCGGTATGCGGCGACTGCTGCGGTCCGACCATGCGAGCGGGTGGCTGTTCGTCGCCCCCGCGACCATCCTGCTGGTCGTGTTCGGCCTGGTGCCGATCGGCTGGTCGGCGCTGCTCTCGTTCCAGCACAACGACCTGCTCTCGGCGCCGCACTGGGTGGGCACGGCCAACTACCGCGCGCTGCGCCACGACCCGGTGTTCCGCAAGTCGATTCACAACACGATCGAATACACGCTGCTCTTCGTCCCGATCTCGATCGGGCTCGCGCTGGCCGTGGCGATGGCGCTGAACGCCCGCATCCGCTTCATCTCGATCTACCGCACCGCCGTGTTCATCCCCGTCGCCGTCTCGACCGTCGCGACCGCGATCGTCTTCAACTGGGTCTTCGACCCGACGTACGGGATCGCGAACTGGCTGCTGAACGAGATCGGGATCTCGTCGCAGGGGTTCTTCCACAACCCCGACCAGGCGCTGTACGGCATCGTCGCGATGACGGTGTGGGGGTGGATCGGGTTCGATGTCATCATCTACCTGGCGGCGCTGCAGGGGATCCCGGGCGAGCTGCTCGAGGCGGCGGCGATCGACGGCGCCTCCCGGTGGTCGACGTTCCGCTCGGTGGTGCTGCCGCTGCTCGGTCCGGCGACGCTCTTCCTGGTCGTGTGGTCGACGATCAACGCGCTGCAGCTCTTCGACGAGATCTACAACACCACCCGCGGCGGCCCGCTCGAGTCGACGACGGTGGTCGTCTACTACCTGTGGGAGCAGGCGTTCCAGTACTTCGAGGCCGGCTACGCGGCCGCGATCGCCTACGTGCTCTTCCTGGCCATCCTGGTCGTCACGGTGATCCAGCTCGTGGTCAGCCGGCGCGCGGTGCACTACACCTCATGACGCTGCGCCGGATCAGCCCGCGGCACCTCTTCCTCGCCCCCGTGGCGCTGATCATGGCCTCGCCGCTGATCTGGATGGCGATCACGTCGATCGAGAAGCCGAACGAGGCGCGGCGCTTCCCGCCGGTGCTGATCCCGGCCGGCATCCACTGGCAGAACTACCGAAACGCCGTCGAATCGGCGCCGTTCGGCGCCTGGTATCTGAACTCGGTGATCGTGTGTGCGGTGGTCGTCGTCTCGAACGTCGCGCTCTGCGCCCTGGCGGCCTACGCGTTCGCCCGCATCCGCTTCGCCGGCTCCAACGTGCTCTTCGTCGTCCTGCTCGCGACGCTGATGGTGCCGTTCCAGGTCATCCTGATCCCGACGTTCCTGATCGTCCGCCACCTGGGGCTGATCGACAACATCGGCGCGCTGATCGCCCCGAACCTCGTGAACGCGTTCGGCATCTTCATGCTGCGCCAGTTCTTCCGCACGCTCCCGATCGAGCTCGAGGAGGCGGCCCGCATCGACGGCTGCAACCGCCTGAGCGTGCTGACGAAGATCGTGCTGCCGCTGTCCGCGCCCGCGCTCTCGACGCTCGCGCTGATCACGCTGCTGTGGACGTGGAACGACTTTCTGTGGCCGCTCGTCGCCATCAACACCGAGAGCCACATGACGCTGCAGGTCGGGCTCTCGACGTTCCAGGGCGCCCACCAGACGCAGTGGACGATCCTGATGGCCGGCAACATGCTCGCGCTCGCGCCGATGGTGGCGGCGTTCCTGCTCACCCAGCGCTCGTTCGTGCGCTCGATCGCCGCGTCCGGCCTGAAGGGATAGAGGATCGCCACCGTCGAGTTCAGGGAGGTGACCAAGCGCTTCGGCGAGGTGGTCGCCGTGGACGCGCTCTCGCTCGCGATCGAAGACGGCGAGTTCATGGTGTTCGTCGGGCCGTCGGGCTGCGGAAAGACGACGGCGCTGCGGATGGTGGCGGGCCTCGAGAGGCCGAGCGCGGGCGAGATCGTGATCGGCGACCGGGTCGTGAACGACGAGCAGCCGGGCCGGCGCGACATCGCGATGGTGTTCCAGAACTACGCCCTCTACCCGCACATGAGCGTCGAGCGCAACATCGGGTTCGGTCTGCGCCAGCGGCGGATGCCGCGGGCCCAGATCGACGCCCGGGTGCGCGAGGTGAGCGAGCTGCTCGAGCTCGGCGACCTGCTGAAGCGCAAGCCGGCGCAGCTCTCCGGCGGCCAGCGCCAGCGTGTGGCGATGGGTCGCGCGCTGGCCCGGCACCCGCGGGCGTTCCTGCTCGACGAGCCGCTCTCCAACCTCGACGCGAAGCTGCGCACGCAGCTGCGGGCCGAGCTCAAGCGCATCCATCACCTCGTCCCGACGACGTCGATCTATGTCACCCACGACCAGGTCGAGGCCATGACCCTGGGCGACCGCATCGCCGTCATGGCCGACGGCCGCATCCAGCAGCTCGGCCTGCCTCAGGAGCTCTACGACACGCCGGCGAACCTGTTCGTCGCCGGGTTCATCGGCAGTCCGCCGATGAACCTCGTGCCCGGCCGCATCCGTGGCGGTGTGCTCACGGCCGAGACGGCGTCGGTCGCCTGTCCCGGCGCCGCCGACGGCGAGGCCGTCCTCGGGGTGCGCCCCGAGCGGCTCTCCGCCGCGGCGGCCGACGACTCGCGGCCCGGGTTCGACGTGGTGGTCGGCATCGTCGAGCCGCTGGGGAGCGAGGTGATCGTGCACAGCGCGATCGCCGGTGCGAAGCAGGCATCGGCTGTGGCGGCGGCCGACGGCGGCACGATCGTGGCGAAGCTCGCGCCCGGCTCGCAGCCGGCGACCGGCGCGCGCGTGCGGCTGGCGTTCGACCAGGCGTCGGCGTATGTGTTCGACGCCGCCACGGGCGCCGCGATCAGGCGCGGGTGACCACCGCCCGCTGCGCCAGCCGCTCGGCATCTGACCGGGCGAAGCAGGCGGCGCCC
Source organism: Gaiellales bacterium (assembly GCA_036502065.1). Classification (GTDB taxonomy): domain Bacteria; phylum Actinomycetota; class Thermoleophilia; order Gaiellales; family JAICJC01; genus JAICJC01. The sequence continues at coordinate 9,281 of DASXZF010000281.1, read as the reverse complement.
GGGACAGCCGCGTTCGCCGAGCCGGCTCCGAGCGCCAGCGCGAGGGCGTCGTCCCACCCCGCGCCGGCGGCGCGGGCGACCACGAGACCGGCCAGGAACGAGTCGCCGCTCCCGACCGGATAGCGGCCGGGCGCGTCGAGCGTCCCGTGCACCGCCACGCCGTCCGGCGCCACGAGGACCGCACCCGCGGCGCCGCGGGTGACCACGCCGGTGCCGCTCCCGGCGAGCGCCCGCGCGGCCGCGATCGCGCCCTCGGTCGACTCCGCGTCGATCCCGGTCACGTGCGCCGCTTCGGCCGCGTTCAGCTTGACGAGCTCGGCGCCGGGCGGGCGCGGGGCGATGGTGTCCATCCCGAGCGCGCACGCCGACTCGAGCTGCAGGTAGCCGTCGTCCGGCGCGCCGTGAGGCACCGAGCCCGAGACGGTCATCCAGGCGGCCGCGTAGGAGAGCACCGAGGCGGCGGCGGTGAACCGGTGCCAGTCCTCGGCGCCGACGGGAACCCCGTGCTCGTAGAACTCGGTCAGGTCGGCGCGCCGCCGATCGGCGACCGAGAGCGACGAGCGTGACTCGCCGTCGACCCATACCGCCTGCACCGGGATCCCGGCGTGCTCGAGCTGCTCCTCGAGCCAGCGGCCCGCGTGACCGGCCAAAATCGTGACCACCTGCACCTCGGCGCCGAGAGTCGTGACGGCCCGGGCGACGTTCAGACCCTTCCCGCCCGCCACCTGTGTGAACGTCCGCGGCCGGTGGACGGCGCCGGCGGTGAGCGACTCGACCTCGAACAGACGGTCGATCGAGGGGTTGGCGGCGAGGCAGACGATCACAGCAGGGCGAGCGCCTGTTCGAGGTCCGGCTGGGCGCTCGTCCCGCCGCGGGCCCGGGTGGAGAGGGAGCCGCACACCGCTGCCAGGCGGGCGGATCGCTCGGGCGGCCACCCGTTCAGCACGCCGGCGAGCCAGCCGGCGTTGGTGCTGTCGCCCGCGCCGATCGTGTCGACGACGTCGACCGCGACGGCCGGGGCGCGGTGGGTGGCGCCCGAGACGACGGCGAGCACGCCGTCGGTGCCGCACTTGACGACGACGGCCGTCCCGTCGTGTGCCAGCCGCTGCGCCGCCGCCTCGACGTCGTGCAGGCCGGTGAGCGCGAGTGCCTCGGCGGCGTTCGGGAGCAGGTGGTCGATCTCGGGCAGCGCGGCCCGCAGGCCCGCGTCCCACGTGTCGTCGGGGTCGGCGCCCGGGTCGAGCGAGGTCGTCGCCCCGGCTGCCCGTGCGCGGCGCAGGATGTCGTGCAGGGCAGCCGCCGCGCCCTGCAGGTACCAGCCGCCCGTGTGGACGTGCCGCGTCCGCCGCAGCAGGTCGTCGCCGACCATCTCCGGCCGCAGCGCCCCGATCGTGCCCTGGAACGTCAGCGTCGCCCGGTCGCCCGGCTCGACCAGCACGGCCGAGATCCCGGTCGGTGCGGTCACATCGACGACGGCGGTGCTCGTATCGACGCCGCGCGCGCCGAGCTCGGCGAGCATGAACCGCCCCAGAGCGTCGTCGCCGACGACGGCCGCCATCGCCGTGCGCAGGCCCAGCCGGGCCGCGCCGCAGGCCGTGATCGAGCTGGTGCCGCCGACGACGAGCGCGGCGTGCTCGACCCACGTCTCGCCCTGCCCGAACCGCGGCCGCACCCGCCGCCCCGCCATGACCAGGTCGGGGTTGCAGTCGCCGACGACGAGCAGGTCGATGTCGCGCATCGGCGGCATCTTCCCACAGCGCACACACGCGGTTTCGCACCGCCGGACAGGGTCGTCCGGCCCGTCCGGCGGTGCGATTCGCGTCAGGCCGAGAGCGGCTCGCGCCGGCGGCCGCGAGCCATCGTCGCGGCGAGCACGAGCAGCCCGGCGCCCAGGCCGGAGGCGGCGCCGATGGCCGCGTCCGTCCAGTTGAACGAGTCGTTCGTGGTCGTGCGGACCACCACCGTCGGCGTCGGCACGGTCGGCAGCCGGCCGCTGCCGAGCCCGTCCGCCCGGTCAGGCGGCAGGGACACGGTCGCGGCGGGTGCGACGCCGGCGCCCACCGAGGACGCCGCGGCCAGGATCCCGACGGGCCGGGCCTGCGCCGCCGGGGCGGTCAGGGCAAGGGCCGCGCCGACCACAAGGACGGTGCCGATGCTGCGGTGGTGCTTCATCTGCTGAGCTCCTTCTCGGGTGCATGGACTGCTGCCACCGAGGCTATGGCGCGCCGGCGCGGGCATCCGCATCGCGTGATGCCGACCGCGTGTAAAGCTCGTTACGTGCCGGCGCGGCGGCGAAGGCGTAGCACGCAGGTCGTCGAGACCGACTCGACCTCGAAGCCCAGGGCGGCGTTGAGATCGCGGATGCCTGCGTTCGGCTCTGCATTCTTCGTCGCGACCAGGCTGACATCGGGGCGCGCTTCTCGGAGGGACGCGAGCGAGTCGGTCTTCACCCATCGGCCCAGGCCGCGGCGGCGGTGCGCGGGCAGCACGGCGGTGTCCTCGATGCTCGCGAGCGAGCCGGCCGGCGTCCCGACGCGGAGCTCGGTGAAGGCCGCCACATCGCCGGCGGCACCGAGCGCCGCGGTGACGCGGATCTGCCTGCCGCGCCGTGCCACCGCCTCCTCGAGCTCGCGCACGCGGGCGGCGTCGTACGGCTCCCAGTCGTCGTCGGTCGAGCCCGGCTCGTCGTTGATCGCCTCGCGGACGACCGCGTATGACTCGAGCAGCTCGCTCGGAGCTGCGCCCTCCCAGCGCCGCAGCGAATAGCCCGTGACCGGCTCCGAAGCAAGGTGCGCCTCGCCCAGGGCGAGGGTCGACCGCACGTATCGGCGACCGTCGACGAAGCCGGCCCGGGCCGCGAATCGCGCTCCGGCGGGCGTGGCGTGGTGGCCGCTCAGCGACTCCAGGCCGGCGTCGTGTGCGTGGGCGATGACCGCTTCCAGCAACGACCGCGCGATGCCCCGCCGGCGTGCGTCAGGGCGCACGTGGATCTGGAGGGATCCGGCCCGGGAGCCACGGAGGGACGACAGCTGGGCGACGCCGGCGGCCACCCCGTCGACGAGGCCGATCCATTGCAATCGCTCGTCGCCTGCCGGCGGATGCAGCAGATAGGCGCGCGTGTCTGCGGCGTTGCGGTAGGGCTCGCGTCTCGCCGTCTCCGCGTGGCATGCGGCGAGCACCGCGTGCACCTGCTCGAAGCGCTCGCCGGTCGCCGAGGGCGGGTCAAGCTCGGCGATCTCGGCCATGCGCGCAGCTTAGATGGTTGACCCAATTCGCATGGACCCGGGCGTTTTGAGGGTCGGCGGGCGGGTTGTGGTGGGCTGCGGCTGCGAGCCCTCGCCTTGCAGCACCCTCAGTCGCTGCCATACTCGTACCGCGCTGGCGCAGAGGTGGCGCGTTCCGACCTCAACAGGAGAACACCCGAGAACTCCTGCGGCGACTAGGCGGGCAGCCGATAGCCCAGATGGAATCAACGATCTGGATCAACCGACCGCCCGGGGCGGCCCGAAGGCCGCCCCGGTGGCGTCGGTCTAGGAGCTGCAGGGGTTGCCGTGGAGATCCCGGTGGAAGTCCTCGGCGAAGCGCCCGATGGTGAATCCGGGCTCGGGGTAGTTGACGAAGAGCAGGTGACCGTACTCGGTCGTCGAGCTCCCGCCGAACCAGTCGAACGTCCCCGGGATATGCACGTCGCCCTGCTGGAACCAGCACTTGCCGCCCGACTTCGCGAGCGTGTAGATCGGGTAGAACTTCGCCCCGATCGGCGGGTTCGTGCAGTTTGCGCCGGTCAGGGCGTCGCACTGCGTGGGCGGGTTGCCCGGCTCGCCGCGCTCGATGCGGGCCAGGTCGGCCTCGAACGAGGTGTTGGCGAGCGGACGGCCGTGCGATGTCGGCACGGTGAAGCGGAACGGCGTCGTGTGCACCTTGGCGTCGGCCTTGGCGTTCACGAAGGAGCCCGGCCAGTCGTGCTGATAGCTGGGCCCGTCGAAGTCGCCGTCGTCGAGCACACACCCGATGATGGGTATGAGCGCATCGAACTGAGCTCCGTCGAGGCAGGCCTCGTCGTCAGCGTCGATGACGGGGTCGCCCGCGCCGGCCTGCGTGCAGTCGCCCGTGGTCGGGTCGATCGCGTTGCAGTACTCGAAGTGGCCGATCTCGTCGGAGGCGGCGACGTTGTACGTGTGCGCCGTCCAGGTCGGGCCGCGCTTGACGGCCGAGTTGTACATCGGGTGGAATGCATACGGCCGCTCGTGGCACGTCGTGGCGTTGGGCTGGAACAGGATCTGCCCGAAGCCGTTGGCCTTGCTGGCCGTCATCGAGCCGTGCTGGTGGGTGGTCAGGTCGGAGATGTCGACCCGGTAGCCGGCCGCCGTGTCGTGCATGTGCACGCGCAGCTTGTCGCCGCCGTTCATGAGCAGGTCCTTGCTCGGATCGGGGTTGAGGCCGGTCTCGTTCGGGTCGTCGGAGAGCGCCAGCGCATTCGCCGGGGCCTGCGGCTTGCCGTTCCTGGTGAGGTACGCCCAGTTGATCGGCTCCGGGCCCACCAGGAGGTGGTTGTTCAGGCAGTCGGCGTTCTGCTGCGCGTTCGTGTTGGCGGACGCGGAGAAGCTGTCGATGGTCATGTTCGCGCACCACTTGGTTGCGGTGCAGCCGAAGCCGGCGAACTGCGGCACCCAGCCGGGAGCGTAGAACTGGAGCTCCATGTAGGCGCTCCCCGGCGACTTGCCGATGTAGTGCTTCGAATTCGGGTTGAGGCTGCGGAACTTGGCGTTCCCGTCGCTGTTCGGCTTGCAGGTGTGCGTGTAGTTCGGCGACGACTGCGAGTCGCACATCGTCAGACCGAGCCAGTAGGTCGCGCGCAGCTGGAAGTTCCAGGTGCCGCCGGTTCCCGCCTGGTTGGGCTTCGTCGGCGGATCCTTCGGCAGCGTGACGAAGTAGGTCAGATCTTTCCCACCGGTGCCGGGCTTCTTCGATGTGAAGATCACCGACGGCTCGTCGTGCCCGGTGTATGTCCCGTTCTTGCCGATCGACGTCGACGGGTCGACGCACATGTATGGACGCTGCTGGCACAGGCTGTTGCCGTACTCGTCCGCGTGTGCCGCGGCCGCCGGGCCGGCAAGCGCCGCGATGGCCGTGACGGCCAGGACGACTAATCGTTTCATCATTCCTCCGTGGACGCAGAGAACACTGCCGCCGCACGCCGCCTCGGACGGCGCGCGCGGCCCATCGCTGCTCACGTGCCAGACGTAACCCCTCGGCCCACCTCCCCTGATGGCCTCCGCGCGTCACTCTATACCCAACCGGTTATGGGCGCCAGGCACGATCTTCCGGTAGCGATACGCTGCGGCTGTGGATGTCCCGGGCGGCGCAGCGCGAGACGAACGGCCGGTCGTTCTCGACCACCGTGAGACGCCGCGCGGCGAGCTCGTGCTGCGCCGCGCCGGCGACGACTTCGAGGTGATCGCGAACGGCACGTTTCTGATGGACACGCGCGACGGCCGCTCCGAGCGGGCGCTCGTGCGCGAGGCCGTCGCGGGCCAGGCGAATGTGCGGATGCTGCTCGGCGGGCTCGGACTCTGCACGTCGCTCGACGCTGCCCGGGCCGAGCCGGCGGTGACCGAGGTCGTCGTCTGCGAGATCGAGCCCGCCGTCGTCGAGTGGGCGCGGACGTTCCTGGGCGAGCGCGGACGCGGGCTCGACGACGCCCGCGTGCATCTGTGCGTCTGCGACCTGCGCGATGCGCTGCGCACGCTCCCGGGCACGTTCGACGCGGTCTGCCTCGACGTCGACAACGGGCCGGGCTGGCTCGTGCATCCGGAGAACGCGGAGCTCTACGACGACGCAGGGCTGGCCCGGCTGCACGGCAGGCTGCGCCCCGGCGGGCGGCTGACGGTGTGGGCCGCCGCGGCCGATGCCGACTTCGAGGGCCGGCTGCGCCGGCGGTTCGAGCGCGTGCGCGCCGTGGCGATCCCGGTGCGCCGCGGCCCCGACGACGTGATCTACGTCGCCGAGGCCGCGCCGGTGCTCACTCCGGCCACCAGTCCTTGACCAGCGACCCGTCGCCGCCCTCGGGGCGGTCCGAGCCGACGGCGATCACCTCGAGCCCATCCGGCCCGGCGCGGAAGCCGCGCGTGACCTCGGGCGAGACGCGCACGACGTCCCACTGGGCGATGTCGAACACCTCGTCGTCGAGCTTGACCTGGCCCGAGCCGCCGATCACGACGTAGGCCTCCTCCTGCTCGCGGTGGTGATGCCCTGAGGTGGGGCGATAGCCCGGCGGGTACGTGAACAACGAGACGCCGAGGTGCTCGGAGCCGATGTGGCTGCGGCCGAAGTGCGCCTCGATCCCTGCGGCGCGCGCTGCCTCGCCGCCCTCGATCGACATCAGGTTGACGATCGTGTGTGCACTCATCCGATGCTCCTCTCGCAGGACGTGATTCGACCGGATTGTTGCACGCTCAAGTGTCGGTCGGCGCCGCCAGCGCGAGCAGCGCCTCGACCGTCGTCCAGTTGCGCGCGGTCGCCGTCACCCCGAGCGCCTTGCCCGCCACCGCGACGGCAAGCTTCGACCGCGCGACGCCGGCCGGGTGCCAGGCGTAGAGCTCGCGCCCCACCGCGGCGAAGCGCTCGTCGCCGACCGCGAGCGCCGCCACCTTGGCGACCACGGCGGGATCGGGCTTCGCCGAGAGGAAGCTCACCTGGTAGCGCTTCGGATCGTCGGTGGCGTCGCCGAGCGGGTTTCGGCGCACGACCTCGGCGAGCTCGGCGGCGGTGCGGGTCACGACCGGGATGTCGAGGCCGAAGCGCTCGGCGATCAGGCGGGCGCACTCGTCGGCGACCGTCGCCGCGGCCTTGCGGGTCTCGACGACGATGTTGCCGCTCTGCACGTAGGTCTGCACCTCGCGGTAGCCGGCGTCGGTCAGGAGCTCGCGCAGCGCCGGCATCGCGATCCGGTTGTGCGGGCCGAGGTTGATCCCGCGCAGGAGGACGATCTGGCGCATCGCCGTAGCGTTGCACGCCCGGCTACGGTATCGGGCCGATGCCGGAGTGGAGCCCCCAGATGGTCGTCGGCGAGGAGCTGGCCCGCGCGCTGGTCGGCGATCTCGTGCCCGGGCTGCGCGCCGCGCCGATGCGCCTGCTCGGCGAGGGCTGGGACAGCACCGTGTGGCTCGTCGACGGCGAGTGGGTGTTCCGGTTTCCCCGCCGCGAGGTGGTGATCGCGGGGTTCGTGCGCGAGATCGAGGTGCTCCCGCTGGCGGCGCCGCGGCTGCCGCTGCCCGTTCCCCTGGCGGTCCACCGGGGCCGCCCGGACGACCGCTTCGCCTGGCCGTGGGCGGGCTTCCGGCTGCTGCCGGGACGCGAGCTCGCCGATGCGGCGCCGCCGGAGCGCGACCGGACAGCGCACGGTCGCACGCTCGGCCGGTTCCTGCGCGCGCTGCACGACATCGACCCTGGCGACGTCGCCCCGGAGGCCGGGCCGCTGCCGGTCGACCCGGTCAGGCGGGCCGACATGCCGTTTCGCGCCGGCCGGGCGCAGGCGCGGCTCCAGCGGCTCGCCGAGATCGGCCTGTGGGCGGCGCCGGCGGGGGTCGCGGACATGCTCGACGAGGCGCGCGCGCTGCCCGAGCCGGAGGCGTACACGCTCGTGCACGGCGACCTGCACCTGCGCCACCTGCTGATCGGCGACGACGGCGGCCTTGCCGGCGTGATCGACTGGATCGACGTCTGCCGGGCCGACCCGGCCATCGACCTGCCGCTCTACTGGGCGTACCTCACTCCGGCGGGTCGCGAGGCGTTCCACGCCGAGTACGGGCCGGTCGGCGCCGACCGGCTGCTGCGGGCGCGCGTGCTCGCCGTCGACCTGTGGGCGACGCTGGCCGACTACGCCCGCGAGACGGGCATGCCCGCGCTCGGCCGCGAGGCGCTCGCCGGACTCGACCGGGCTGTCGCCGACCTCTAGGACGTGGTCGCGAGGCCGTGCTGGTAGGCGTAGGTGACCGCCTGGGCGCGGTCGCGGACGCCGGTCTTCGTGAACAGATGTTGATGTGGCTCTTCACCGTCGCCTCGCTGATCACGAGCCGCCCGGCGATCTCGGCGTTGCTGAGCCCCTCGGCGACCCCTCTACTTCATCTCGGGCGTCTTCATCCCCAACCCGAGCCTGCCGTGCACGGGAGCGGGTTCGTGTGGAGCGACCTGGCCGTGCTCGTCGCATGGGCGGCGATCGGCCTCGCGATCGCGCTGCGCCGCTTCGCCTGGTCGCCGGCGGCGGCCACCGGCTGAGCGCCGGCGCCTATGCCCACTCCGCCAGCCGGGCGGCCAGTGCGCGAACGCTCGCGCGCAGCTCGTCCGGCTGGCGGATGGTGAACGGGCAGTCCAGGCGCGCAAGCACCGTGGCCATCCAGTCGAGGGAGCTGACACGCATGCGCAGGAGCGTCGAGCCGTCGGCGTCGACCAGCTCGGCGAGCGTCCCGGGCAGGCGCCGGGCGGCCTGGTCGAGGGGCAGGTCGAGCATTACCTCGACCTGCCACGGCCACGGCACCCGCGCGAGTGACGTGCTGACGTGGGCGACCGCGTCGAAGCCGTCCGGCGCGGCCTGCCCGGGCAGGTCGAGTCCGGTGACGCGGCGCATGCGGTCGACGCGGAAGGTGCGCATGTCGCTGCGGCCGTGGTCGTGGGCGGCCAGGTACCAGCGTCCCGAGTGCACGACGAGCCCGTACGGCGAGAGCTCGCGCCGCGTCCGCTCGCCCGAGTACGACCGGTACCCGGCCCGCACGCGCCGCCGGCGGCGGATCGCGTCGGCCAGGACGAGCGCCGAGTCGGCCGGCACGGGCACGGCCGCCGCCGCTGCGGCGGTGAAGTCGAGGGTGGCCTCGAGCGACTGCACCCGCCGGCGCAGGGGATCGGGCAGCGCGCGGTGGATCTTGTCGAGCGCGCTCGCAGCCGAATCGGCCGATCCCGACAGGCCGAGCCGGCCCGCGGCGACGACTCCCAGAGCCACTGCGACCGCCTCGTCGTCGCTGAGCATGAGCGGCGGCAGGCGGAAGCCGGGCCGCATCGCGTACCCGCCGCCGACGCCGCGCTGGCCCTCGACCGGGATGCCGAGCGCGCGCAGGGCGTCGATGTCGCGGCGCACCGTGCGCCGGTCGATGCCGAGCCGGTCGGAGATCTCACGTCCCGTCGCGGCGGGACGGGACTGCAGCAGCTCGAGCAGCTCGAGCAGGCGGCCGGTGGGCGTCGACATGGACGAAAGTCAACCACACATAGCGGGCGGAATCTGCCCTATT
>DASXZF010000280.1:0-10005 GCA_036502065.1 Gaiellales bacterium | reverse complement strand
CAGGTTGGCGAGGCGGATGTCGGCGTGCACGAGCCCGAAGCGCTCGCGGCCCTGGCCGTAGGCCTCCAGGCGCCGGCGCAGCGTCTCGTCGAGCCGGCCGAGCAGGTCGAGCTCCGCGACGCCCATGCCCAGGCCGTCCTGCCACCGGCCCCAGTGCCCTTCGGCGCCGAGCGTCGTCGCGTAGTCCCAGCGGAAGCGCTCGAAGCCCGGCGGCGGCGTCCACGCGCGGGCGTGGCGGTGCATGCGCGCCGACACGGCTCCGAGCGTGCGGAAGCCCGGCATCAGGTCGTCGTCGTCGGCGTCGGGCATGTCGCCGTCAAGCCAGTCGAAGAGCACGACGTTCCGCTCACCGAGCTCGTCTGTGCGCGCCTGGCACACCCGCGAGCCGGCGGTGCCCGCGACGGCGATCGCCGTCTCGACGACGCCGTCGTCGCGCAGCGCGTCGATCCAGTCGAGCTCGGAGGCGATCTCGGCGGCGGTGTGGTACGTCGGGCGGTGCACCCGCAGCGCGAATGCGCGCCCGCCCGGCTCCTGCACGCGATACGTCCAGTTCTCGGACACGTTGATCAGGCGGACGGTGGCATCGCGGTCGAGCGCATAGCTCTCCAGAGCCGCGGCGGCCAGGCGGTCGATCGCCCCCTGATCAGTGCTCACGGCCCTCCACCGACTCGAGCACCGCCGTGATCGCGTCGCGGGCGCGCACGACGCTCTCGGTGGCGCCGCTCAGGTAGATCCGCCCCGCCGCGCCGATCATCGACACCGTCACGAGGGTGGCGTCGGGCGCCGCCCGCTCGGCGGCGTTGGCCGCGACGGCTGCGTGCAGCGCCGGGACGACCTCGTAGACGAGCAGCGTCTCGCCCGGCAGCACCATCGACGCCTCGCGGTTGCGGTTGATGATCACGGCGTGCTGATCGGTGATGTCCTCGATCACGTCGGCGTAGAGGATACGCGGCCGCAGGGCGTCTGCGGCCTTCGCGCCGATGCCCTCGAGGATCGCCGCGCCGGCCCGGTCGACCAGCGCCTTGTCGCGGTGGTGCACCTCGAGCACGCCGAACTGGCGCTCGACGTAGAGGATGCCGGGCTCGATCTCGGGCACCGATCGCAGCGCCAGGTCGGTGACGCGCTCGATCGCGAGCGCCGGCGCCACCTCGACGATCAGCGCGTGGTCGCCCTCGATCGGCGGGTAGCCGCGGGCACGCGTGGGCGTGCCGAGGTACGCGGCGAACTGCCGGCCCAGGCTCGGGATCGGCAGGTACACCCGCAGCTGCACCGCGATGTCGGTCGACGCGTCGGGCACTAGGACGAGTGCACGAAGTGCTTGTCGAGCTCGGCGTGCGGGCGCGGGATGACGTGCACCGACACGAGGTCGCCGACGCTCGAGGCCGTTTCGGCGCCCGACTCGGTCGCGGCCTTGACCGCGCCGACGTCGCCCTGGATGACGACCGAGACGAGGCCGTCGCCGACCTGCTCGCGGGCGACGATCGTGACGTTCGCGGCCTTGACCATCGCGTCCGCCGCGGCCAGCGCCGCCACGTATCCCTTCGTCTCGATCATGCCGATTGCGTGGTTGGACATGCGTCTCTCCTTGGTTCATGCCCCGCCGTGCGGCGGAGGCGCTTGCGCCGGGGCCGGTGCGGCCGCGGCGGGCTCGTCGATGGATCCGATGATGAGGGCGTCGATGGGCGGATGCGCGTCCCCGAACCAGCCGCTTGCGACCGACCCGGTGGCGACCAGCACGCGCTCGCCGATGCCGCTACCGAGCACGTCGAAGGCGACGACGTGACCGCCGCCGTCCACCTCGACCTCGAGGAAGGCGCCGCCGGGAATGTTCTCGATCCGCTTGGTCGCCCAGACGGCGCCGGTGACGGTCGCTCTCAGCATGGCCGCTCCTTCTCGATCTCGACTCCCAGGCTGCGCGCGCGGTCGCGCGCCATCGGCGTCAGCACCGCCCGCCGGGCCAGCACGAGCCGCGCGCCCGAGGCGGCCGCGTCGCGCACGGTGCGCTCGGTGACGGCGCCCTTCTCGACCCGCATCACGGGCGCCGAAGACGGCGCGGCGGCCGTGCCCGCGGCGGTCGCGCCCAGCCGGAACCGCAGCTTGCCCGAGCGGATCGCCATGCGGTCGCGCGGGTTCTCGAGCCGGCGCACCAGCGAGCGCACGAAGGCGTCGAGGTCGGCGTCGCTGCGCAGGTCGACGCGCTCGACCGTGGCGTCCGCGGCCGTCGCCGGCTCGGCTGGAGCCGCCTGCGGCGCCGTCGTCGTGTCGGACTCGGCCGGCGGACGCCAGCCCGACGGCCGGTGCACGGCGGCGATCGGCGGCCCCGGCACCTGGGGGACGGCGCCTGCGGCCGGTGGCGACGCCGAAGCGGGGCCAGGCCCCGGTTGGGGCCTGGCCCCATCCCCGTGGCCGTTCCCGTGGCCGTTCGCCGCCGGCTGCGCCGTCAGCGCCTCGGACAGAAGCTCCGGCAGCAGATCTGCCAGCACCTCGCGGGTGACGCTGCGCAGCAGCTCGGCGTCGTCGGGGGTGCTCACGCCGCCCCTCCCAGCGCTGCCACCGCGGCGTCGCCGGCGGTGCGCACGTCGGCCTCCATGCCGGTCAGGTAGACCCGGCCGGTTGCGCCGATCATGCGGTAGTCGACCACCTTGATGTTGGCGGCCTTCTCGGCCTCGTTCGTCGCCAGGATGGCGTAGGACGCCGGCTGCATCTCGAGCACGAAGAGCGACTCGCCGGGCAGCGCCATCGACCCGAGCTTGTTGCGGTTGATCAGGAACGCGTGCTGGTGGTCGAGGTTCGTGATCATCTCCGACGCCAGGATCTGCGGCCGGGTGGCATCCTCGGCGGTCGCGCCGAGCGCGGCCAGGACGGCGGCGCTCGCGGCGTGCACCTCGGCGGTCGAGCGCGAGTGGATCTCGAGGTAGCCGAACTGGCGCTCGACCACCAGGATGCCGGCCTGCACCTCGGTCGACTTGAGCGCGACGTCGGTCAGCGGCTCGATGTCGAGGCCGGGCGCGATCTCGATGATCTGTGCGGCCATGTTCGTGCGCGGCAGCCGGCCGCGGATCCACGTGCCCAGGTAGCACATGGTCTGCGGCTGGAGCTGGTCGAGGAAGATGAAGCTCCGAAGCTCTGCCATTACCTTCGCACCAGCTCCCGCAGCTCCTCGAGCACGATCCGGCGGATCTCGTCGCGCGCGTCTGCGGCGGCGGCGGGCAGGGCGCCCGCTGCGACGGGCTCGGCGGCCGGCGCGGCCGCCCACGGCTCGAGGCCGGTGAAGTCGCCGAACGGCTCGGAGGGGTCGTTCGTATAGGCGACCCGGGTCAGGTTGATCAGGTGGCGCGGCTCCAGGTTCTCGCCCAGCGACGAGCGGCCGTAGAAGCCGGTGCCGATGGTCATCGTCGGGGCGAGATTCGTGTCGAGGCCGGCCGAGCCGGTGCTCCCGCCGACGTTCACCGCCACCCGCAGCACCTTCACCGCGGCCCCGTAGGCCATGATCGTGCGCGGGTCACGCGAGTGGATCACGGCCGAGTGGCCGGCGCCGCCGATGCGCAGCATGGCGCAGGCGGCGTCGATCCCGCGGCGCGCGTCGGGCACGCGCACGAGCCCGAGCAGCGGGAACATCTTCTCGCGCGCCAGCGGCTCCTCGGGCACGACGAGCCCGAACGGCGCCACGAGCACGCGCGTCTTGGGCGGCACCCGGATCCCCGCCTCGGCGGCGAGCGCCGGGCCGTCCTTGCCGATCAGCTCGATCCGCAGCCGCCCGTCGGGGTAGAGCTTCTCGCGCACCGTCGCCACCTCGTCCGGCGAGAGCACGTGGCCGCCGTGGCGGGCGAGTTCGCGCTCGAACGCGTCGGCGCAGCGCTCCTCGACGATCACGCAGGACTCGTTCGTGCACAGGATCGAGTTGTCGAAGCTCTTCGAGTCCATCAGCCGCTCCGCGGCGGCGGCCAGATCGGCCGTGTGGTCGACGAGGCAGGGCACGTTTCCCGGCCCGACGCCGATCGCCGGATTACCCGAGCGGTACGCGGCCCGCACGACCGCGACGCCGCCGGTGGCGAGGATCACATCGGTGGTGGGGTCGCTCATCAGCGCCTCGATCAGCGGGATCGTCGGCTCCTCGACCACCTGCACGCACCCATCCGGAGCGCCGGCCTCGACCGCCGCCCGGGCGAGCACGTGGGCGGCATCGGCCGACACCTCGCGGGCGAGCGGATGCGGGCTGACGACGACCGCGTTTCGGGTCATGAGCGCGAGCAGCACCTTGAAGTAGACGGTCGCGATCGGGTTCGTCGACGGCGTCAGGGCGAGCACGACGCCCGCCGGCCGCGGCAGCTCGACGATCCGCGCCTCCGGATCGACGCGGGCGCTGACGTAGTCGCCGCCGCCGTACCACTCGAGCAGGCCCTTCGAGCACGCCTCGTTCTTGCGCCGCTTGTGGTCGACGACCCCCATGCCGGTCTCCTTCACGGCCCACTCGGCATACCTTTGGGCGTTTCGGTATGCCTCCTCGGCGACCGCGGCGACGATGCGATGCGTGCGCTCGTGGTCGTAGCCGGCAAACGCGGTCGCCGCCCAGTGGGCGCGCTGGAGCATCATCCGCGCCCGGGGGACGCCGGCCGGCTCGGACGCCGCAGCGCTCATCGCGCGCCCACCGCGGCGCGATCGCCGCGCAGCTCGGCAAGGGCCTGGCCGATCGAGACCTCGGTGCGGTCGAGCACCTCGTCGACGAGCTCGGGGCCGAGCAGGATGCCAGGCTTGAACTGGAGCACGCGCGGGTCGAGGGTCGAGAAGATCGCCCACACACCGTTCTCGTACAGGTGCTTCATGACGACCTTCGCCCCCTGCGGGTGGTCGAACTCGAGGCCCATGACGACGCCGTCCTGGCGGATGCCGACGAACCAGTCGGGATAGAGCTCCTGGATCGCGCGCAGGCCGCGTCCGAAGCGATCGGAGATGTAGTGCACCATCGAGCGCACCTCGGGGCGGCCGCAGATCTCGAGCACCTTGAGCGCGACGACGCAGCCGAGCTCGGCGCCGCCGCCGGTCGAGATGTGACCGAAGCCGTCCTCCTTGAGCCAGGCCGAGCACTCCTCCGAGACGACCACGCACGAGATCGGGTACATGCCGCCGGTGATGCCCTTGCCGATGACCATGATGTCGGGCTCGACGCCGGCCTTGGTGATGCCCCACATCTCGCCCGTGCGCATGAGACCCGTCTGCACCTCGTCGGCGATGTAGAGGGCGCCGAAGCGCTCGCAGAGCCGCTTCACGCCCTGCAGGTAGCCGGGCAACGGTAGCGGGAATCCGTAGGTGGCGGGGATCGTCTCGAGCAGGACGGCCGCGACGTCGCCGTCGCGCAGCGCCGCCTCCATCGCATCGAGGTCGTTGAACGGCACCTGCACGAACTCGTCGGGCCGGTCGGACAGGAACAGCCGCGAGAAGCGGTCGTCACCCGACGCAACCGCGAGCCCGGTGTGGCCGTGGTAGCCCTTGAGGATCGAGACGATCTTGCGGCGTTTGCGCGTGTGGCGCGCGGTCTTGATGGCGATGTCGGTGGCCTCGCCGCCGCCGGCGCCGTAGACGACGCGGCGCATGTTCGGGGGGCAGGTCTTCACGAGCGCCTCGGCGAGCGCGGTGCGCGCGAGCGCCGGGAAGTGGTGGTTGCCGATGTCGAAGCGCTGCATCGCACTCTCGAGCGTCGCGATCAGCTCGGGGTTTCGGTGGCCGAGGTTGTACGTGCCGCCGTTCAGGTGCAGGTCGACCAGCCGGCGGCCGGCCATGTCCCAGAAGAAGTAGCCCTCGCGCCGGTCGATGACGAGGTCGACGCCGGCGTCCTGCCAGAAGTCGGTCTTGTCAGGGTTCCAGAACTCCCGCGACCGGTCGAGGAAGTCGTCCTTGGACTCGTAGGAGAAGAAGCCGTAGTCGTACATGGGCGCTCGAAGCGGGAACGTACCGAATACCAGACCAAAACGCAAATGGTGACCCAATGGTCCGGGGAGGCTCAACGCATGTCCTCGCCGCACGCCTTCTGGCCGGCCCCGGTGACGGTGTACCGTTGCGCCCGTGATCGACTCCGCCGAGATCGCCATCGTCGGCGCCGGCATCACCGGCCTTGCCACCGCCCACGCGCTCACCCGTGACGGCCAGCGCGGCGTGGCCCTGTTCGATCGCGAGTGGCCGGGCGCGGGCGACTCGGGCCGCTCGTTCTCGATGGTGCGGCGCCACTACTCAAACGCCGTCACCGCCCGCCTGGCGATGGCGGGGACGCGCACGATCGCAAACTGGGAGGACGAGGTCGGCGTGGCCGACGCGGGCTACGTGCGCTGCGGCTACCTGCTGACGGTGCCCGACCGGCTCGAGGCCGCCTGCCGCGACAACGTCGCCCGGCTGCAGGAGCTTGGCCTGCAGACGCGCTTCCTCGTGCCCGGCGAGATCGGCGAGGTCGAGCCCGAGCTGTCTCTCGATGGCGTGGCAGGAGCCGCGTACGAGCCGGAGGGAGGGTTCGCCGACGCCCAGAAGATGTGCCTGGGCTGGTTCGCCGCCGCTGCCTCGCGCGGCCTGGCGCACAAGCTCGGCTGCACCGTACGCGGCCTGCGGGTCGAGGGCGGGCGCGTCATCGGCGTCGAGACCGACCGCGGCTTCACGGCGGCGGGAACCGTCGTGCTCGCGACCGGCGCGTGGACGAACGACCTGCTCCGCCCGATCGGCGCCGAGCAGCCGATCGAGCTGCGCCGCCTCCAGGTGCTCGTCGCCCGCCGCGGCCCCGGCCAGCCGCTGCCCTCGGCGGTGTGCTCGGACGCCGTCTCGAACGTCGTCGTGCGCCCCGACCGCGGCCGCCGGTTCTGCGCCGTCGCCTATGCGGGCGAGGATCCGCTCGACCGGGCCGACGACTGCGACCATGCCGCGACGCCCGGCTACGACGACGTCGTGCGCCGATCGGTCGGCGAGCGCTACCCGCGCCTGGCCGACTTCCGCACCGAGCGGGCCTTCGCCGGCCCCTACGACGTCACGCCCGACTGGAACCCGATCATCGGCCCCTGCCCCGGCATCGAGGGGCTCTATCTGGCCGTCGGCTGGAGCGGGCACGGCTTCAAGCTCTCACCCGCCGTCGGCGAGGTGGTGGCGGCCGAGATAACCGGGCGCACGCCGCCGATCGACGTCTCGCCGCTGCGCGCCGAGCGGTTCGCGCAGGGCCGCCTGCTGCGCCTGGCCTACGGGCCGGGCGCGCGCGCGTAGACGGCGGCGCCCGGCCCGCAGATGCCGCTTAGAACACCGGCAGCCGGCCGTGCACGACGGGCGAGACGGTGATGTGGCCGCCGCACGGCGCGATGGCTTCCTTCTGGGTGAAGTGGTTGAAGTCGTTCGGCGGCGTGACCTCCATGTACGCCGACGTCGGACACTTCTCGTTTCCGGTCGGCACGTCGGAGAAGCCGGCGTAGAACGAGCCATGCTGCCCGGGTGTCATGACGACCGTCGTCTCGGGCTCCGGCGGAACGCCATGGCCCGTGCCCCGGTACACGTGCGTCGGGATCGGGCTCTGGTTCTTGTTCAGCATCTGCATGCCGGGGAACCCGAACAGCGAGCACGTCGCGCCGCCCGTGTTCGTGAAGACGTAGCGCAGGCGGATGGTGCCGGCGGCGCCGTTCATTTTCGGTGCCGCGAGCGACAGCTGATTCAGCCGGCAGCGCGGCGTGCTCGCCGCCGATGCCGCGGACGCGTGTGCGGCCGCCGCTCCCGCGGCGCCGACTCCGGCCGCCGTCACAAGCACCACCGCGAGCCTCGTGGCCCGTCGACTTCGCAACGCGTACATTGACCGCCTCCTGGTGGGGATATCCATGAGAACCAGCATAGGAGCCGGCCGTGGCGATCGTGTCACGAACTGGTGTCGGATCGGTGACTCCCGATCACACGAACCAGGGCCCGCCGCGCCGCCGGCGGCGGATGTGGAACGCGAGCGATCCCACGAACCACGCCGTGACGAACGTGAGCCCGAACCAGCTGCGCACGCCCTGGGTCAGGTTCACGATCACGATCAGGAAGCACGGTGCCGAGACGGCCAGGGGGTTGGCCTGGATGTAGGTGAAGAGCCGCCTCACGGCACCGTCCCTGCCGGGCCGACGGCGTGGGTCGACTCGCCGACCGACACGGTCGCATGGTCGAATCCGTCGATTGCAAGGCTCGCCGTCATGCGCTCCCTCCGAGCACGGCACGGTACCGCTCCCGCGCGGTGGTGTCATCGGGAGCCGCCTCGGCCGCGGCTTCGGCGTCGCGCAGCCGCACGTAGCGCGCCACCTCGTCGGCCGCGCGCGCGTCAGACCAGCCGAGCACCGGCGCGATCAGCGGCGCGCAGGCCGCCGCGGCGGCGCGGCCGCGGTCGGGCACCTCGATCGAGACACGCAGGCGGCGCGAGAGGACGTCGTCGAGGTCGAGCGCTCCCTCGTGCGAGCAGGCGTGCACGACGCGGGCGGCGCTGTGGCGCTCGGCTCCGGCCAGCGGGCGGCCCAGCTCGGGCTGTGCCGCCGTGAGCGCCGAAAGCTCGGCCTCGGCGCCGTCGCCGTCGGCGCCGAGCAGCGGCACCTCCTGCGTGCGCGAGGCGGGCACCGCGCCGCCGAGGTCGCGCGCGGCGGCGTCGACGGCATCGCGGGCCATGACCCGGTAGGTGGTGTACTTGCCGCCGGCGATCGCGGTCAGGCCCGGCGCGGGCGCAAACAGCCGGTGCTCGCGCGAGAGCCGCGTGGTCGCGGCGGCGCCCGCGGCGGCGACGAGCGGGCGCAGGCCGGCATAGACGCCGCAGACGCGATCGGCCAGAACCGGGCTGCGAAGGACGCTGTTCACCTTGCCGAGCACGTACTCGATGTCGGCGCGGTTGGCCACGGGGGCATCGGGCTCGCCGTCCCACTCGGTGTCGGTGTCGCCCAGCAGCCAGTGATCCTCGCCCCACGGGATGGCGTGGAAGATGCTCTTCTCGGTGCGCATGAAGAGGCCCGTGCGCATCGGGATGCAGTCCCTGGGGACGAGCAGGTGGATGCCCTTCGACGGGCGCAGCTCGTGGTGGGCGTGGCCGGTCGCAAGCTCGAGGATGCGATCGGTGGAGACCCCGGCGGCCGCCACCGTGTGCCGCGCGCGCACCGCGAACGCCTCGTCGCCGCAGCGGATCTCCGCGCCCGCGATGCGCCCGCCCTCGTCGCGCACGAACGCCGTGAGCGTGGCCCGGGTGGCGATCGCCGCGCCGTGGGCGGCGGCCGTGCGCGCCACGTGGACGGCGAAGCGGGCGTCGTCCTCCTGCGCGTCGTGGAAGCGCACCGCGCCGACGAGCGAGTCGGGCCGAAGCGCCGGCGCCGATCGCAGCGCCGCGGCCTTCGAGAGGTGCCGCGCGCGCGGCAGGTGGCGGGCGCCGCCCATGCTGTCGTAGAGCAGCAGCCCGGCGCCCATGTACGGCCGCTCCCAGACGCGGTGGCGCAGCGGAAACAGGAACGGCACCGGCCGCACCAGGTGGGGCGCCAGGCGGGTGAGCAGGAGCCGGCGCTCGCGCAGCGCCTCGCGCACGAGTCCGAAGTCGAGCATCTCCAGATAGCGCAGGCCGCCGTGGATCAGCTTGCTCGAGCGGCTCGACGTGCCCGCGGCGATGTCGTGCGCCTCGACGAGCGCGACCCGAAGGCCCCGGGTGGCCGCGTCCAGGGCGATGCCGACGCCGGTGATCCCGCCGCCGACGACGAGCACGTCGAACCGCTCGCCGCGCAGCCGCCGAAGCGCCTCCGCCCGCGCGGGCGGGCCGAGCACGCCGCTGCTCACCCGGGTGCCTGCGGCCGCACGTGCACGTCGAGGGCGTCGCGCCACCCCGCCCGCTCGCGGGTGCGGCCGGCGGCGTCGAGCTGCGGTTCCACGGTGTGCGCGACCGCGTGTCCCGAGGCGCCGGGATCGAGCACACCGGCCGCGGCGGCCGCAAGCGCGGCGATGCCGCGGGCGGTCGCCTCGAGGTCGCGGGCGACCTCGAGCACGAGCCCTGAG
>DASXZF010000279.1:0-4237 GCA_036502065.1 Gaiellales bacterium | reverse complement strand
CCCGAGACGTTGTCGGCCGCATCGAGCGCGTAGACCCGGTAGCAGTACGACACGCCGGGTTTGGCCGTCGTGTCGACCTGCTTGGTGCGGATGCCCGAGCCGCCGACGGCCACACCTGCCAGCTGGCTGTTCGGACAGTCGGTCGCGGGCCCGCGCCGCACGTCGATGAATGCGATTCCGGCGTGCTTCGGATTGACCCACGAGAGCACCACCTGGGAGCTCGGGTTCACCTTGGCGGTGAGATCGGTGACCGGCCCCGGCGCGGTCTGATCGCCCGAGTTCGTCACGTTGTTCGCGAGCGTGGCGGCGGAGTGGTTGCCGCTCGCGTCGACGGCGAACACGGCGTAGCAGTAGCTGGTGCCGTCGGCGGCTCCGGTATCGACCTGATGGGTGCGCACAGCCGTCCCGCCAACGGGGGAGCCGTCGCTCGGCGAGGCCGGGCACACTCCCCAGCCGCGGCGAACGATCACTCTGGACAGATCGGAGGCGCCGGGGTTCGTCCACTGGAGCGTGATCTGGCCGGGCACCTTGGTGTTGGTCTTCAGATGGCCGACGGGCCCCGGGGGCGTCGTATCGGCCGGGGGCGGCGATGTCCCGCCGCCGCCACCACCACCGCTGTTGCCGCCACCGCCGCCACCGCCACCGCCGCTACCGCCACCGCCGCCGGGAGGCGGGGGCGGAGGCGGCGTCGAGGCCATCGCGGCCGTCGCGCCGATGCTCATCAGGAGCAAAAGGGCGCATGCAGCCGCCAACGCCCTGAGCCCACCGCCTGTTCTCGATCTCCCCACGTCCACCGCTACCTTCAGCCGGAGATGTCAATCACTTCCAGCGTACCGCAGCCTGTAAACACGTCAAGCTGCGCCGTTACCCCCTGACATCGACTGGAAGCACACTCCAGCCGCGGCCGATGATACCCCCGTTCGCGCCGGCGCGCGAGTGCCGTGCGCGACGTGTCGGCGAGGGCGTTCGCGTCGTCCCGGACGACGTCGACAGGTGTGCCTGCAAATGCGCGGAATTGACAGCAGCAGACGCATCTGGCTGGGTCGTATTCTGTAATTCTGGGACCCGGTCTCCGCCTGCGCATGCGCGTGCAAATTCGCACTTTGCGGCGAGTGCTAGCCTTGACGGCGATGGTGGGCGATGTCGCGGCCACCCCGCTTCGACTGACGGGCGAGTTCCTCACCGCGCTCGCCGCGGCCGACGATCAGCGGGCGATTGCGGACGTTCTTGCGGGCGAGCTGCACGAGCGGCTCGGCCTCGACGGCCTGCTCGTGCACGAGCACCTGGCCGGCCGCAGCCACACCTGGGCGCAGCGTGGCGTCGTCAAGCCGCCGCTCGCCCCCCGGATCGCCGCCATCCGCTCGGGTGCGGCGGTTGCAGGCGGATTCGGATACGTCGCTCTCCAGGAGCCGCGCTGGGTGGTCGTCTGCCTGCGCGCGACCCCCATCAAGGAGGACGAGCACACGTTTCTGGCGACCGCATGTGAGACGGCGATCGTCGCGGCTGCACAGGCCGGTCGCGTGAACGAGGAGCGCATGGCGGCCCGGACCGGCCGCGCTCTGGTCGAGCTCGGGCAGGCGCTCTCGCTCGAGCACGGAGAGGACCGCGTGCTGCACCTGCTGACGCTCGCCGTCGCCCGGCTCGTGCGCCAGGACGGCGTATCGGCGTGGCTGGCGGTCGACGGCGGGTTCGTGCTCGTGTCGGCTCACGGTTTCACGGTGCGTCGGCGCCCGCCCGTTCGCGCGCATATCGCGACGCGCTCGCTCCCGCCCGACCTCACGGCATCCCGGCGCCTGCGGGTGATGCGGCGCGAGGACGCGCCGTCGCTCGTGCGCGGGCCGATGGCCGCGATCGTGCCGATCGGCGAGCGCGAGGGCAACCACGCCCTGCTCGTCATCGAGCGTGACGCAGGCCCGGACGCGGCCGAGGAGGCGCTGCTGCTCGGCATCGCCGACCAGGCGCTGCTCGCGCTTGCGAACGAGCGCCTGCTGTCGGAGCAGCGCGACGCGCTCGCCGGCATCGTCGCCTGTCTCGGCCGAGCGCTCGCGTTGCGCCACCGCGCGACGGCCGAGCACTCGGATCGGCTCACGTCGGATTGCATCGCGGTTGGACGCGCGCTCGGCGTGTCCGGGGAGGATCTGCGCGACCTGACGTACGCCGCGTCGCTGCACGATCTCGGCAAGATCGGCGTGCCCGAGCGCGTGCTGGGGAACCAGGGGCCGCTCGACAGCGAGGGCTGGCAGCTGATCCGCGCGCACCCCGAGCTCGGTGCCCAGATCATCGACCCGGTAGGTGCGCTCGCGGGAGCTGCGGCACTGATCCGGTCGTGTCACGAGCACTGGGACGGCAGCGGCTATCCGCTGGGCCTCGCCGGCGAGGAGATCCCGCTCGGCGCTCGCATCATCCTCGCGTGCGACGCCTACCACGCGATGTGCGAGGAGCGCAGCTACCAGGCCGCCATCTCGCCGGCGGCCGCACGCGAGCGCCTGCGCGAGCTCGCAGACGTCGACTTCGATCCGCGTGTGGTGTCCGCGCTCGTCGCGCACCTCGAGCAGCTCGCTGCCGACGTCGTTCCGGCGTGACGTAACGGCGGGCTTTACGTGTTATCTCATCCGGGCTCGCGATGTTACGCAACAACGCGTGTCATGTGAGACCATGCGGGCGTGCCGGCCCCGCTCCGATATCGCCTCACGGCGACCGCCTTCCTGCCCGGCGCGGCGGCCGTCGGCGTCGAGGACCGCATGCTCGGACTGGTCATGGATCGAGTCCCAGACTCGGATCCGACCGTCCGGGTGGCGCTGACCGATCAGGTCACGGTCGAGTTCACCGTGGCCGCGTGGAGCCTCACGGAGGCGCGCGCGGAAGGCCGTGCGGTCGTCCTCGAGGTGCTGTACGGGGCGGCCCCGATCGCGCTCGATGCGGTCGAGCTGCTGACGCCGCCGCCCGTACCTGCCTGAGATCCGGCGCGCAGGTTTACGCATTCCCCGGTAGCGTCACGCCGCCGCCGGCTCAGGGATTCTCGTCGCCCTCGCCCTGACGGCGCAGGAACCGCTCGATCTCGCGTGCGAGCTCGTCGCCCGACGGCAGCTGCTCGCCCTCGAGGTCGCCCGCAGCCGACTCCAGGCGCGACACGGTCTCGCGCAGCATGGCGTCGCCGGCCACCGCGGCGTCATAGCGGGCGTGCTGCTGGCGCTCGTCGTCGAGCAGCTCGTCGATCTCGAACCGCACGTTCAGGTGGTGTGAGAGCCGTTCGATCAGGGCGATGCTCGCCGCGGCGTAGCCGATGCTGGCGTATGGGGGCACCTGGGCGTAGAAGCCGACCGCGGGCGTGCCGGCTGCGGTGACGGCCATCTCGAGCACCGAGAGCGCCGCCGACGGGACGCGCAGGAGCCCCTCGGGCCCCGTCGCCTCACCCGCCGCGAGCAGACCCTCGCGCGATGCCGTCACCATGACCGGCACCGGGCGCGTGTGCGCAACCGCTCCGGGCACCGCGCCGAGGCTCACCCACTGGGCGACGCCGAGCCGGCTGACCAGGGCCACGGCGTCGGCGGCGAGCTCCTGCCAGCGGAGATCGGGCTCGGCGCCCGAGAAGATCAGCAGGTCGCGTCCGCCGACCCGGCTGTGGCGGATGACGAGCTCGGGCCAGCTCAGCTCGCTGAGGCGGCCGTCCTGCACGTCGAGCACCGGCCGCCGCGAGCGGTAGTCGAACACCGCGTCGGGGTCGAACGTTGCGACGACCCTTCCCTCGCCGGTCACGTGGCCGACGGCCCGCGAGGCCGCCTCGGCGGCGTCCACCCATCCGTCGAAGGACGCGACGAGCACCGCGTCGTGCAGATCGGGCAGGTCGTCGGCGAGTCGGTAGAGCGGCACGGGACCAGGATACGCACTCCGGCAGCGCGGAGCCGGGCGCGTTCAGCCGGCGTAGGTGCGCTCGCCCGCCTCGACGGCGACCGGCAGGCGGCTGTCCGGTGGCGCCAGCGGGCACGTCCAGGCCGGGTTGTAGGCGCAGGACGGGTTGTAGGCGAAGTTGAAATCGAGCACGATCCGGCCGTCGTCCCCGCCGAGATCGGCGCCCTTCACGGTGTCGATCAGATAGCGGCCGGCGCCGTAGGTCGTCCGGCCGTTGGTCGTGTCGGCGAACGGCAGGAACACGCCGCCGCCGTATCCCTCGAGCCAGTACAGCGGCAGGTCGAGGTCGGCGCCCGCGAGCGCGAACCGCGCGAGCGCAAAGCGGCGG
>DASXZF010000278.1:0-8797 GCA_036502065.1 Gaiellales bacterium | reverse complement strand
CCGCACCTGCGCGCGTTCCATGCCGGCGAGCTCGTCGGCGACATCCCCGTGGCGACGCTCACCGACGAGGCGCCTCGCTACGACGTCGGCCGCGTCCGCCCGGCCCGCCTCGCCTCCGAGCCTCTGCCGGCCGGCGCGCTCGACACGCCGCCGGATGCCGCCCTGCGCGGGCTGCTGGCGGCGCCCGGCGTTGCGAGTCGTGCCTGGGTGACGCGCCAGTACGACCAGCTCGTCGGGTCGGGCACGGTCGTGCGACCGGGTGGCGACGCCGCGGTCGTGCGGCTCACGCCCTCCAACCGCGCCATCGCGGTGAGCCTCGACGGCAACGGCCGCCGCACCTGGCTCGACCCGCGCCGCGGCGGCATGAGCGCCGTCTGCGAGGCGGCCCGAAACGTCGCCTGCACCGGCGCGCGGCCGGCCGCCGTCACCAACTGCCTGAACTTCGGCAACCCCGAGGATCCCGAGATCGGCTACGAGCTGGCCGAGGCGATCGACGGCATGGCGACCGCCTGCCGGGCGCTGGGCCTGCCGGTCGTGTCGGGCAACGTCTCGCTCTACAACGAGCACGACGGCCGCCCGATCCCGCCGACGCCGGTCGTCGGCGTCGTCGGCGTGCTGGACGACGCCGCCCGGGCGGTGCGCATCGCCTTCCGCGACGACGGCGACGTCGTGCTGCTCGCGGGCGGAGGCGCAAGCGCGCTCGACGGGTCGGATTACCAGAAGGTGATCCAGGGCGAGGTGGCCGGGCGCATCCCCGAGCCCGATCTCGACAACGAGCGCGCGCTGCACGCATTTCTGGCCGACGCGGCCGATCGCAACCTGCTGCGTAGCGCTCACGACGTGGGCGGCGGCGGGCTTGCCGTCGCCGTCGCCGAGTCGGCCATGGCGGGCGGCATCGGTGTGCGGGTCGATGACGCCGACGATCTGTTCGGCGAGGGCGACGGCCGCGTGATCGTCTCGGCGCGCAAGGCCGACCTCGCCGCGCTGCGAAAGCTCGCGGGCGGCCTCCCGCTGCGGCGGCTGGGAACGGTCGGCGGCGCCGAGATCGCCGTCGGGACGGCTCGGATCGGGCTCGCCGAGGCGCGCGCCATCTACGAGTCGGCCATCCCCCGGATCATGGACGGTGACGCCTGATGTGCGGCGTGTTCGGCATCTACGTGCCCCCGGACGCGTCCGACCGCGGCGTCGCTCGGATGACGTTCTTCGGCCTCTTCGCGCTGCAGCACCGCGGCCAGGAGAGTGCCGGCATCGCCGTCTCGGACGGCAGCCGGATCACCGCGATGAAGGACATGGGGCTCGTGAGCCAGGTGTTCGACGAGCCGCGCCTGTCCGGCCTCGAGGGCCACATCGCGATCGGCCACGCCCGCTACTCGACCACGGGGTCGACGGTGTGGCAGAACGCCCAGCCCGTCGTCCGCCACGCGGGCGGCCGCACCATCGCCCTCGGCCATAACGGCAACCTGACCAACACCGCCGCGCTGCGCGAGGAGCTGCTCGCACGGCGCGTGTCGATGCGCTCCACCTCGGACACCGAGGTGATGGCCGCGATGATCGCCGAGCACGACTCGGGCGACCTCGGCGACGCCGTCGCCGACGTGATGGGCCGGATCGAGGGCGCATTCGCCGCGGTCGTCATGAGCGAGCGCAGCCTGGCCGGCTTCCGCGACCCTGACGGCATCCGCCCGCTCGTCGTCGGCCGCCTCGAGGACTCGTGGGTGCTCGCGTCCGAGACGTGCGCCTTCGATCTGATCGGCGCCCGGACGGAGCGCGAGCTCGAGCCCGGCGAGATGGTCGTCATCGACGAGCACGGCTCCAGGTACCGCCGCATCGGCGATCGCACCGGGTCGCTGTGCGTGTTCGAGTACATCTACTTCGCCCGGCCGGACTCGATCATGGGCGGCCGCGGCCTGCACGAGGTGCGGCGGAGCATGGGCGAGCGGCTGGCCGACGAGGCCCCCGTCGCCGCCGACGTCGTGATCGGCGTCCCCGACTCGGGCACGCCCGCAGCCGTCGGGTACGCCCAGCGCAGCGGGATCCCGTTCGGTGAGGGGCTGGTCAAGAACCGCTACGTCGGCCGCACGTTCATCCAGCCCGACCAGGCGCTGCGCGAGCGGGGCGTGAAGCTGAAGTTCAACGCGCTGCGCTCGGTGCTCGAGGGCCGCCGGGTGGTCGTGGTGGACGACTCGATCGTGCGTGGATCCACCACCCGCAAGCTGGTGCAGATGCTGCGCGAGGCCGGTGCGCTCGAGGTCCACCTGCGCGTGTCCTCGCCGCCGATCGTCTCGCCCTGCTTCTACGGCATCGACATGGCCGACCAGGACGAGCTGATCGCGGCCGGGCGCAGCATCGAGGACGTGCGCCGCCGGCTCGGGGCGACATCGCTCGCCTATCTCTCGCTCGAGGGCCTCGAGGCGACCGCCGGCCCGGCCGAGGGCTTCTGCCGCGCGTGCCTCACCGGCGAGTACCCGACCGAGATCCCCGCCGACATGCGCCTGGCGAAGCTGCGCTTCGAGGCGGCGCCGGTGCCGGTGGAGATCCGGTGAGCGACAAGCGCCCTCCGCTGACATACGCCGGCTCCGGCGTGAGCCTCGGCGCCTCGGATGCCGTGGTCGAGCGGATCCGGGCGGCGGTCACCTCCACCCACAGCCACCAGGTGCTCGAGGGGTACGGCGGCTTCGCCGGCCTCTTCACCCCCTCGGTCGGCGACCCGCTCGTCGCGGCGGCGTGCGACGGCGTCGGCACGAAGGTGCTGCTCGGCACGGCGGCCGGCCGGCGTGCCGGTCTGGGCGTCGACCTCGTGGCGATGAGCGTGAACGACGTCATCACGTCGGGCTGCCGGCCCGCCTTCTTCATGGACGTGATCACGTGTGGCCAGATCGATGTCGACCTCGTCACCGAGCTCGTCGAGGGCATCGCCGAGGGCTGCCGCGAGGCGGGCTGCGCCCTGCTCGGCGGCGAGACGGCAGAGCACCCGGACATGATGAAGGCCGGCGAGTTCGACCTGACCGGCTTCTGTGTCGGCATCGCCGAGCGGCGCGAGGTGATCTCGGGCCGCCGCGTCGAGGCCGGCGACGCGATCGTCGGCCTGCCGGCGAGCGGGCCGCACGCAAACGGCTTCTCGCTCGTGCGCCGGCTGATCGAGCGCGCCGGCGTCGACCTCGACGCCACCCCGGAGGCCCTCGGCGGCGCCTCGGTCGCCGACGCGCTGCTCGAGCCGACGCGCATCTACGCCCGTCCCGTCGCCGAGTTGACACGCACGGTCGATGTGCGTGCGATGGCGCACATCACAGGCGGCGGCATTCCCGGGAACCTGGCGCGGCAGTTCCCGGACACGCTCGGCGCCGAGATCGACCTGGGGGCGTGGACGCGGCCGCCCGTGTTCGACTGGCTCGGCTCGCTCGGGGTCGAGGAGGATGAGCTGCGGCAGGTGTTCAACCTCGGCCTGGGCTACGCGGCCGTGGTCGAGCCCGACTCGGTCGCGGTGGCGCTCGCGGCGCTCGAGCGCGGCGGATGCACCGGCTTCGTCGCGGGCAGCGTGGTGGAGGGGGCGGGGGTGCGCTTCCGCTGAGAGTCGGCGTGCTCATCTCCGGTGAGGGCACGAACCTGCAGGCGCTGATCGACGCCACCGACATCGATGTGGCGTGCGTCGTTGCGAGCCGTCGTGAGGCGCCGGGGCTCGGACGGGCGGCCCGGGCGGGCATCCCCGCCGAGGCCACCGCCGACGAGGCCGAGACGATCGCATTCCTCGAGCGTCACGGCACCGATCTGATCGTTCTGGCGGGCTACATGCGGATCCTCTCGCCCGCGTTCGTCGCCCGCTTCACGGGCCGGATCATGAACGTCCACCCGGCACTCCTGCCCGCCTTTCCGGGCGCGTCGGCGGTGGCCGACGCGGTCGCGCACGGCGTCAAGGTCACCGGCGTGACCGTGCATCTCGTCGACAGCGAGCACGTGGCAGCCGACACCGGGCCTATCGTCCTGCAGGAGTCGCTGGCCGTTTCGTATGATGAGTCCGCCGCCGAGGTGGCGGCACGTCTCCACGGGCTCGAGCACCGGCTGCTGCCGGAGGCGGTCAGGCTGTATGGAGCGGGCAGGATCCACGTCGAGGGACGGCGGGTGAGGGTGAGCGGATGAAGATCAGACGAGCCCTGATATCGGTCAGCGACAAGAACGGCCTCTCGACGCTTGCGCAGGGGCTGCACCGGCTCGGCGTCGAGCTGATCTCGACGTCGGGAACGGCGGCGTTCCTCGAGCAGGCGGGCGTGCCGGTGACCACGGTTGAGGAGCTGACCGGCTCGGCCGAGCTGCTCGGCGGGCGGGTGAAGACGCTGCACGCATCGCTGCATGCCGCCATCCTGGCGCGGCGCGACCACGCCGAGGACATGGCGTCGCTCGAGGCGGCCGGGATCGAGCCGATCGACCTCGTCGTCTGCAACCTCTACCCGTTCCGCTCGGTCGCCCGCCGCCGCGGCGTCTCCGAGGCCGAGGTGATCGCGAACATCGACATCGGCGGCCCGACGATGGTGCGGGCGGCGGCGAAGAACTTCCACTCCGTCGCCGTCGTCACCGAGCCCGACCGCTACGGCTTCGTGCTCGGCGAGCTCACGTCGGCCGCGGGCGCGCTCTCGCTCGACACCCGTCGCGACCTGGCGGGCGAGGCGTTCGCGCACGTCGCCTCCTACGACGCGGCCGTGGCGGCGTGGTTCGCCGACACCGAGCCGTTCCCCGACCGGCTCACGATCGATCTGGTCAAGGTGGGCGACCTGGCCTACGGCGAGAACCCGCACCAGCGCGCGGCGTTCTACCGCGAGGCCGGTGCGCGCCGGCACGTGCTCTCGCGCATCGACCAGATCAGCGGCAAGCCGCTGTCGTTCAACAACCTCGCCGACCTGCAGGCCGCCCGCACGATCGCGACCGCCTTCCAGCTGCCGGCGTGCGCGATCGTCAAGCACGCGAACCCGTGCGGCGTCGCCGTCGGCGCCACCGTCGAGGAGGCCTACGCCCGCGCGCTCGCCTCCGACCCGATCTCGGCGTTCGGCGCGGTGATCGCGGTCAACCGGCCGGTCAACGGCGCCCTCGCCGAGCGCATCATCGAGACCAAGGTCGACGTCCTCTTCTCGCCGGGGTACGACGCCGTCGCCCGCGAGACGCTCTCGTCCAAGCAGACGACGCGGGTGCTCGAAGACCGCGAGCGGCGCAAGACGAGCCCGGGCGAGCGCGACATCCGCCGGGTCCTCGGCGGCGTCCTGATCCAGGACCGCGACAACGAGACCGAGGATCGCGCCGACATGGAGGTCGTGTCCGAGCAGGCGCCGGGAAAGCGCGAGTGGGAGGACATGCTGTTCGCCTGGCGGACGGTGCACTTCGTGCGCTCGAACGCCGTCGTGATCGCGCGCGATCTGGCCGCGGTCGGCATCGGCGCCGGCCAGATGAGCCGCGTCGACGCGGTGCGGATGGCGGTGGCGAAGGCGGGCGAGCGGGCACAGGGCGCCGTGCTCGCGTCCGACGGCTTCTTCCCGTTCGCCGACGGCCCCGAGGCGGCGTTCGCGGCCGGGGTGCGCGCGATCGTGCAGCCGGGCGGATCGGTGCGCGACGCCGAGGTGATCGCCGCGGCGAACGCCGCGGGCGCCGCGATGGTCTTCACGGGCCGCCGCCACTTCCTGCACTGAGCGGGCCTGGAGACCGTCCCCGAATGGGGACGTCCGCGCTTCTCGGGCTACGACTCGGCGATCAGGCGCTCGTACGCGCGCTCGTAGTCGGCCACCATGCGGTCGGACGAGAACCGCTCCTCGGCGACGGCGCGCACGCCGTCGGGGTCGAGCGCAAGCAGCTGCGGGATGCAGGCGGCCATCTCGTCGATCGTGTCCACGACGAGCCCCCCGCGGCCATGCTCGACCACCTCGGGCACCGCTCCGAGGCGGGTCGCGAGCACGGGCGTCCCGCAGGCCATCGACTCGACCATCACGAGCCCGAACGGCTCGGGCCACTGGATCGGGAACACCGTGATCGCCGCGCGCTGGAGCAGCTCGACCTTCTCGTTGTGCGACACCTCGCCGACGTACTCGATGGTGTCCCCGAGGAACGGCCGCACCGCGGCGTCGAAGTACTCGTGCTCGATCGGGTCGTGGATCTTGCCCGCGAGCTTCAGGGGCATCCCGGACTCGCGGGCGACCCGCACGGCGTTTCCCGCGCCCTTGTCGGGCGACATGCGGCCGAGGAAGAGCAGGTAGCCGTCGTGGCTGCGATCGATGGGGTAGCTCGCGAGGTCGATGGCGTTGTGGCAGGTCGCAAGCCAGTTCAGCTCGGGCCGCGGGCTGCGCTGGTTCTCGGACAGCGACACGAGCCGGGCGCGCGGCGACACGCGGTTGATCTGGGCGTACACGAGCCCCGGCTCGCCTGTGAGCGGCCCGTGCACCGTGTGGCAGAAGGGCGTCTCGATCGCCTGCCCGAGCGCACAGGCGAGCGGCCCGGAGTGGTCGTGGACCACGTCGTAGTCGCCCGCCTGCTCGAGGCAGGTGAGCGTGTGGTGCAGGTCGGGCAGCGACATCCCGATCCGGTAGCTCGGCGGCTCGTCGTATGTCGTCACGAGCCGGGCCTTGGTCTGGGAGTCGCCGGCCGCGTACAGAACTACCTCGTGGCCGCGATCGACCAGGCCGTCGGCGAGGATCGACACGACCCATTCGATGCCCCCGTAACGAACCGGGGGCACCGCGAACCAGGCCGGGGCGAGAAGCGCGATCCTCACGTGCCCGATGTTACTGCCGCGGCCGGGGCTTGGTCGGAGGGCGTAGAGTTCGCGACCCCGATGGCGACGCGCGCGACGCAGGAGCTGCAGTGGAGCGGCCACACCTGGACGACGTACTCCGGGACGGGCGCGCTCGGTCAGCTGTGGACGCCCGACCTCGTCCGGGTGGGCGCCAAGGGCACGCTCGTGCTGGCGGTCGAGAATGGCAAGGCCGGTGCCATCGGCGATCCGACGCCGCACCTGTACGGCCACTGGGCGGTTCGCTTCAAGATGAGCGCGGGCGCCGGCGCCAAGTACGCAATCCTCCTGATCGACAAGCCCCACGGGAACGAGATCGACTTCGCCGAAGGCATGAAGGGGGGCGACGACCAGCGCCGGGTGCTGACGACCTCGGTGCACTTCGCCGACGGCCAGATCGCGCACCACCAGATCGGCGGCGATTTCACCCAGTACCACACCGCCGGCGTGATCTGGAAGCCGGGCGTCGTCACCTTCACGCTCGACGGCACGACGTGGGCGACGGTGACCGACGCCAGGGTGCCGGCGGTGCCCATGCACCTGGCCATCCAGGCGCGCAGCTACGCGCCCGGGCCGACCTGCTACCTCGAGGTGGAGTCGATCACGCCGTAGCGTGGGTCAGGCGGGCGGCGCTGCGCGGTTCTCGCGCCGCCAGACGAATTTGAGGCCCGACCAGTCCTCGTCGAGCGCGGCGACCTTGACGTCGACGATTCCGAGCGGCAGCGCGTGATCGCGCAGGCCGTTCTCGGTGATGTCGCTCTCGTGGCCGCCCGCGCGCCGCGGCCATGCCACCCAGAGCGACCCGGCCGGGAAGATGCGCCGGGCGAGCTCCGGCAGCCGCTCGTCGAGCTCGGCCGCCTGCCGAAAGAACGCGACGACGACGTCGGCCGGATTGGCCCCGGCCACCGTGGCGACGCCGTCGGGCAGCTCCGGCACCCGCCAGCCCGACGGCTCGCGGTCGAGCGCGAGCCGTGCGCAGGGCTTGATGCCGAGCTTCTTCGCGAGCGGGGTCTGCGAGTAGCCGGCCATTGCGGCCGCAATTCTATGCCGATGGCAGGAGCAGGTTGAGGTCGCCGAACTCGTGCCAGAGGTAGCCGCGGGCCGCGGCCGCCGCGTAGCAGCGCTCGACGAGCTCGCGCCCGGCGACGGCGCGCAGCAGGTGGAGGTGGCTCGCCTCGGGAGCGTGCCAGCCCGTGATCAGGCCGTCGACAACTGTGACGCCGCGCTCCTCGTCGATCACGAGGTCGGTGAAGCCCTCGGCCGCCGAGACCAGGTTCCGCCCGCCGGCGGCCGACTCGAGCGCCCGCACGGCGGTCGTGCCGACGGCGATCACGCGGCCGCCGCCCTCGCGAACGGCGTTCACGTGCCGGGCGGTGGCGGCCGGGACGCGAAACCACTCGGGGAACGGCGGCTCGCCCGTCTCGGGCGACGAGACGCCGGTGTGCAGCAGGATCGGCGCCAGCTCGACGCCGGCCGCGACGAGCCCGGTCACGAGCTCGTCGGTGAACGCCCGTCCGGCGCTCGGCATCTCGGCGCTCCCGTCCTCGGCCGCGAACACGGTCTGGTAGTCCGAGATGGGCCAGTCGGCTCCGGCGTAGGCGTATCTGATCGGCCGGCCGTGAGCCTCGAGGTGCTCCTGCAGGCCGACGGGCAGGTCGAGGCGGGCCTGCCACAGCCGCGGGCCGCCGCGCAGCAGGCGCGCATGGCCGCCACCGGGCAGCGCCAGCCGCCACCCGCGCCGGGCGGCGGTGAACGGCAGCGACCCCGGGCCCGCCGGGACGCGCAGCTCGACCATCCATCGCACCTCGCCCGGCGGCGTTCCCGGAACCGGTGTCGACAGATGCAGCCGCAGCGGCCGGCCGCCCGGCGCAGCGGTGTCGAGCGCCGCCGCCAGCGTGCCCGAGGTGTTGACGACGAGCAGGTCGCCGGGCTCGAGCAGGCGGGGCAGATCGTGGAACAGGGCGTGCTCGATCGGGCCCGACCCGCGGCCGGCGAGCAGCCGCACGCGGTCGCGCGCGATGCCGCGCCGCTCGG
>DASXZF010000277.1:0-5965 GCA_036502065.1 Gaiellales bacterium | reverse complement strand
GATCCCGACGACGGCCTCGTCAGCGGCCTCCGTGACATCGCCCTTGGCCGCCTGCACGTGGCGCGAGATCGGCATGACGAGGTGCGCGAAGCGCCAGGCCACGTAGCCGATCAGCGGCGTCGCGACGGCCGAGTAGAGGGTGAGCCGCGGGTTCACGAGCGCGAGCACGATCACGCCCCCGGTGATCATCATCGCGCTCTGGAAACCCTGCACGACGCCCCAGCCGATGAAGTAGCGGATGGGGAAGAGGTCGTTCGTCGCCCGCGACACGACCTGGCCGGTCGGGTGCAGGTCATAGAACGCGCGCGGGAAGCGCAGGTACCCGGCGTAGAGCATCTCGCGCAGCCGCGCCTCGAGCCGCACGCCGACCCTGGCGGTGGCGTAGCGGCGGGTGAAGTTGATCCAGAAGCGGGCGATCGCGAGCACGAGGATCGCGAGCACGTACGGCCAGAGCGCCCCGACGTGGTCCGGCACGATGGCGCCGTCGATCGCGCGCTGGATCAGGACCGAGATCGTCAGCGTCACAGTCGTGTAGGCGAGCGCGCACAGCAGGCCGATCACGACCAGCCGCTGCTCGCCCCACCACAGGCGGGACAGGCGGCGCACAGTCGGGCGCAGGGGATAGTCCTCGGGGTCGAACGCGTTCATCGGGAGACTCCGCCGGGAGGGACGGAGTCCGGAGGGGGACCAGCTCGACTTCCCGGGGGGTGGTGTCTCTCCAGACTAGCCGACCGGATCGTTCAGCCGTCCGTCAGCTGATCACGCGCCGCTTGAAGTTCGCGGTGCCGACCCAGAGGAAGAGCGCGCTGAACCCGATCAGGACCGGGTAGACGGCCCAGAGCGTCATGTGGCCCGACGACGTGAGCGCCGCCCGGAAGCCCTCGTTGATGTAGATCAGCGGGTTCACGAGCACCGCGATCTGCAGCCAGTGGATGCTGCCCACGGTCACCGGCGAGAGCGTCGTCCAGGCGTAGTAGGTGCCGCCGAGAAACGTCAGCGGCAGGATGATGATGCCGAAGAGCAGCGGCACGGTGCGCGGGTCGAAGATCGTGCCGAACGTGAGCCCCAGAGCCGACGTGGTCACACATGCGAGCGGCAGGAGGGTGATGAGCACGAGCCAGTGCACCTGCAGGTTGATGTGGATCTGGCTCGCGTGGACGACGGCCGCGATCGGGAACACGATCGCCGCCGCGAGCAGCCCCTGGATCGCGCCGAAGGCGACCTTCTCGAGCGCGACGAGCGAGACGGGCAGCGGCGCGAGCACGCGGTCCTCGATCTCCTTCGTGTACCCGAACTCCTGCACCATGGGCAGCGCGACCGCCTGGATGCCCTGGAACATGATCGAGAGGCCGACGACGCCGGCGACCAGGATCGTCGCGAAGGCGGACTCGCCGGCGGGTCCGCGGCCGGCGCCGACGCCGGTGCCGATCGTCGGGAAGACGTACAGGAAGACGAAGCACAGCAGCAGCGGCTGGACGATGGTGCGGGGGATGAACTCGCGCAGGCGCTTGCGCAGCACGACCAGGTCGCGCAGCAGGAGCGCGCCGAACGCGATCCGGCTCGAGGCCACGGTGGAGCGGGTGGTGAAGTGCGCGGTGCGGGGTGCCGTTGTCGCTGCCATCAGTCGCGGAACTCCTTGCCCGTCAGGTTGATGAACACGTTCTCGAGCGACGGCGGGGCCACCTGCACGTCGCGGACGGTGTAGCCGGCGGCGTCGGCCGCGCCGATCACGCGCAGGAGCACGCGGTCGGCGCCGCGCACGGCCAGCTGCACCGAGCCGTCCAGGGTGGTGGCCGAGTCGGCCCCATCCACGTTGGCGTGCAGGCGCCGCGCGAGCTCGTCGAGGTCGCCCTCGGCGCTGACCGTGACCATGGTGTCGGCGCCGACCGACGCCTTCAGCTCCGACGGCGTGCCCAGAGCGAGGATCTTGCCGTGATCCATGATGCCGATGCGGTCGCAGAGCTGATCGGCCTCCTCCATGTTGTGCGTCGTCAGCACGACGGTCTGCCCGGCCTCGTGCAGGCCCGAGACGATCTCCCAAAGGCCGATCCGGCTCTGCGGGTCGAGGCCCGCGGTCGGC
This sequence comes from Gaiellales bacterium, assembly GCA_036502065.1. Taxonomy (GTDB): domain Bacteria; phylum Actinomycetota; class Thermoleophilia; order Gaiellales; family JAICJC01; genus JAICJC01. The sequence continues at coordinate 3,885 of DASXZF010000277.1, read as the reverse complement.
TCGTCGAGGAACAGGATCGCAGGGTTGTGCACGAGCGCCCGGGCCACCATCAGCCGCTGCGCGAGGCCGCCGGAGAGCGCCATCACGGGGGCCTTGGCGCGCTCCTTCAGGTGGAACTTCACGAGCAGATCGTCGGCGACGGCGCGCGACCTGGCGGCGCCCATGCCGAAGAACCGGCCGTGGAAGTAGAGGTTCTCCCACACGGTGAGCGCGCGGTCGAGCGTGTTGGTCTGGGGGACGACGCCGATCAGCTGCTTGGCGACGGCCGGGTGGGCGACGACGTCGATGCCGCCGACGTAGGCCTCGCCCGACGTCGGGATGACACGCGTGGTCAGCATGCTCGCCGTGGTCGTCTTGCCCGCGCCGTTTGGTCCCAGGAGGCCGAAGATCTCGCCCTCCCCGACGATCAGGTTGAGACCGTCGACGGCGGTGACGTCGCCGGGGTAGACCTTCGTCAGGTCGACCGTCTTGATGACGTCGGCCCGTTCGGTCTGCGCCCCGGGTTGCTGCGACACGAGGCATGACGATACCGCGCATGCGGCCTGCGGCCGTGCACTCGGAGGCGGGCGGGGTGGGGCGGCTCCGGCGCAATTGGCATCCGCACGAACCGCCAATTGGTTCCCGGGGCGGCCAGGTCGGTCGCGGGCCGGCCCAATTGGCATTCACGGCAACTGCCAAGTGGCCCGCCCTCGCCTCGCCGGCTCATGGCCAATTGGCACCCACGGAGACGGCCAAGTGGCCCGGCGTCGCCTCCCCGCGGGCCGCCGCCGGCTAGTGGATCGGAAGCGGCGTCGCCGTCTGTGCGGCGTTCAGGAGCGGCAGCCCCCACGCGTCCTCGAGGCCGGCGAGCAGGCCCGGGTGCGTGTAGGCGGTCGCGTCCTTCGCGCCGACGGCCGCCGTGCCGCCGATCGCGATCGTGGCGACGTGCTCGTCGCTGGCCGAGCCCTCGTCCCAGGTCAGGATGACCTCGGCGCCCGCGTTCAGCATCGCCGGCACGTGGGCGGAGAGCCACGCATCGCCCGCGGCGATCTCGGCGCCGCGGCTCGCACCGTCGTGCATGTCGTCGGCCAGGTCGGGGACGACGTAGGAGAAGGCGCGCAGGTGGGTCGGATCGAACGCCGTGAAGGGCAGCACGTTGGCGCATGCGCTCGGGTTCGAGGTGATGTCGTTGTAGTACACCGCCGGGTTGTGCTCCTTCTTGTACTCGCCCGTGTCGGCGCCGGTGAAGCACGTGCTCGGCATCGCCTCCTCGTACTCGCCCCAGCTCACGCCCAGGCCCTGGAGCTGGTTGAAGATGTTGTTCGAGCCGCTGGTCGACCCCGTCAGGCCGCTCGTGTTCGCGAGGTAGTCGGGCAGGCTTCCGGGCGCCGCCTCGTAGTTCGTGAACAGCGTCCCCTGCGCGATCAGCGACTGGATGTAGGGCGCGCTCGAGCTGCCGACGATGTCGGTGTAGTGCTTGTTCTCCATCATGATCATGATGATGGGCTCGGCCGGCCCGGTACCGCCTCCGCCGCCGCCACTTGTGGGCGTCGTGACGGTGGGCGAGGGAGCCGACTGCGCCGAGGTGTTCGGGACGGCGTCGAACGCGTCGACCGTGTAGGCGTAGCTCGTGTTCGGCTGGGCGGTCGTATCGGTGAACGTCGTCGTCTGGCCGACCGTCTTGAGCTTCGCGCCGTTCCGGAAGATGTCGTAGCCGGTCACACCGACGTTGTCGCTCGACGGCGACCACGTCACCGTCACCGACGTCGGGCCATTTGCGAGCGCCGACACGTTCTGCGGGACGCTGGGCGCCTGCGTGTCGCCGCCGCCACCGCCTCCCGTTCCGGTCTGCAGCACGATGTTGTCCATCGAGTAGGTCGCGCCGGAGACCGTCGGCTTCTCCTGCACGTTCACGGTCAGCGAGTCGCCGGAGGTCTTGACGGTGTAGCTCACAGCGGGGAACGACTGCCATGCCGCCGTCGGCGTGAGACAGCTCTGTGCGCTTGCGACGGTCGTCGAGGTGCCGGCCTTGATCTCCTTCAGGATCAGACACACCGTCTGCCCCGCGACGGCGCTCTGCACGTCGCCCGAGAGCTGGTAGCCCGCACCGGCAGCCGCCGACTTCACCGGCTTGCTGGTCGTGTAGGCGTACATCGAGGACGCACCCGACGAGGCGGCCAGCTTGGCGGCGTGGCCGCCGCCGTTTCCGGCGACGAGCGACAGCGACCCGTTGCTCCCTCCCCAGCCCGTCAGCGATCCCGCGCCGGAGCCCTCGAACGTTCCGTTGGACACCAGGTTCGTCGCCGCGGTTGCGATCGACGGCGATCCGGCCGCCGTCGCGGCGAGCGAAACGGCCAGGACGGCTGCGACAGCCAGGACGACCCGAAAAGCGGTGGACGGGCGATGCACCTCACAAGTAGACGCACTTTTGGAGAACATGTCAAGGAGCCGCCGCCGCGTCACATTTCGCCGGGCCCGATCGAGCTACCATCCGCCCCAGCATCCCGCGACGCAGAGGGCCGGCCGTGGACATCGGCAAGCCACAGCGCATCTACACCATCGAGCCCGTCGAGGATCCGGTGCCGCGGCGCGAGCCGCTGAAGGCGCCGGCCCCACCGCCGCTGCCCAAGAAGGACCCGGCGCCGTCGCCGTGAGCACGGCGCCCGACTACTGCCAGCCGGTCGTCGGCTGGCGGCTGTGGACGCTCGCTGTCGTCGACGGGCGGGCGCGGCTCGCGAGCCATGTCTCGCCGAGCGTGTGGGAGCCGGGCTGCGAGCTGGTCGCATCCTGCGAGGTGCGCCGCCGCCCGCCGCTCGCTCCGTGGCGGCTGCTGCCGACGGGGCACGCGGCGCCGGCCGAGCGATGCACGTGCGGCGTGCACGCGATGGGCGTCATCGGCGCGCTCGGCACCTACCTGCCCCAGGCCAACCGGCCCTATTCGTGGATGCGGCCCGTCGTGCGCCAGGTGGTCGGGCGGGTGTCGCTCTGGGGTCTCGTGGTCGAGGGTGCCCGCGGCTGGCGGGGCGCCCGGGCCTACCCGGCCGAGCTATGGCTCCCGCAGGCCGACGTCGACGGTCACGAGTTCACCGACACCCAGGCCGAGGGGTTCGCGATCGACCTGGCCGACTACGGCGTCCCCGTGCACCTCTGCGACGGGCGCACCGTGCGCGGCGTCGTCGAGGAGCTCGCCGCCGCCGATCGGGCGCGGCCGCTGACGGCGTCGTGAGGAGCCCGGCCGCCGGTACCGTTCGGCATCGCTTCCCACACCATCACGCCTGACACGCCGGCCGAGGTCGCGGTCATCGGCGGCGGCGCCGCGGGCACGCTCGCGGCCGTCCATCTGCTGCGCGCAGGGGCGCGCGGGCCCGTCGCGATCGTCGAGCGCGCCGATCGCCTCGGCCGTGGCGTCGCCTACAGCACGACCTTCCCCGACCACCTCCTGAACGTCGTCGCGGCGAACCTCGGCGGTCTGTCCGGGGAGCCGGGGCACTTCCGCGACTGGCTGGCCGAGCGGGGCGAGCCGGCCGACGCGGGCGCGTTCCTGCCCCGCATGGTCTTCGGCCGCTACCTGACGGCGCTGCTCGGACAGGCGGCGGACGCCCATCCCGGCGTGCTCGCGAGCATCCGCGCCGAGGCGATCGGCCTTGCGGCCGACGGCGATCGCATCCGCGTCGAGCTCGCCGACGGGTCGGCGTTCACGGCCCGTCACGTGATCCTCGCCACCGGCACCCCGGCTGCGCCGGACGTGCCGCTCGAGTCCGGGCGCTGGCCGCAGGGCTCGGCCCGCTACCTGTCCGACCCGTGGGCCGTCGGGGCGCTCGATGCGCTGCCCGGCGGCCGCGACGTGCTGCTCGTGGGGACGGGGCTCACGACGGTCGACGTGGCGCTGCGCCTGGTCGACGCGCG
>DASXZF010000276.1:0-12446 GCA_036502065.1 Gaiellales bacterium | reverse complement strand
CCGCACTCCCGACGGCCTCGGCATCGCCTTCGCGGACGTCAGCGACGCCGACCTGCTCCGGCTCGATCGCGTGGTCGCAGACCACCTGCGCGCTCAGCGGTAGCGGTACACCGCCACATAGTCGACCACCAGCGACACCTTGGGCGGCGTCGTCGAGTTCGGCATCGTGCCTGTGAACCCGTTCGAGCCGACGTTCGTCTGCATCACGAGATGCATCGGCGAGGAGGGGATGTGGTTGCGGTAGTTCGCCCATAGGTGGCCGTCGAGTCGCACCGTGATCTGGCCCGGCACCCAGGCCAGGATCATCGTGTGCCACTTCGTGAAGTTCGCGTGCACCTGCGCGTGGACTCGCGTGCTGCCGTAGTGAAGTGTGGCCGTCTCGATCGCGCGCGCGGCGCCCTTGTCAGACGACTCCTCGATCCAGTCGACGACGGTGCCGCTGCCGCTCGGGCGAAGCGCCACGTCCATCCCGACGCCGGCGCCCGCCGGCATCCGGAACCGCACGACCCAGCGGCCGTAGGTCTGGTTCACGAGCCGTGCCATCGACACGCCGCCCGACACCCAGCGGTTGCCGTAGGCCGGGTCGCGATAGGTCTGGATCCGCAGCGCGCCGGCCTTCGCGACCACGTGCGACCGCGCCCAGTAGGACTGCGAGCAGCATCCGGGTACGCCCTGGTAGACCGTCCAGGTGTGCCGCTTCAGCGGATCCTTGAACTGGCGGTAGAAGATCATGCGGGGGAAGCGGGACGACGTCGGAGGCGGGGTGGCGGCGTGGGCGGCGGTCGAGGCGAGGCCCAGGGTCGCCCCGAGCGAGAGGGCGAGGGCGGCTGAGACGAGCTTGGGGGATCGGAGCATCTGGCGATCATCGGCGATCCGGCCCGGCTTCCACAGTTTTCCAACGGATCCTCACAAGGTTCTCACCACCCGTTTACATGACGGGTTCCGAAACGGGCACGATGAAGATAGCTTGAGTTCAAACTTTGTGGACAAGTAATATTCGCGCTACGATCCCGCCGAAACGACACACGAGGAGCAGCTCATGCAGATTGCAGTGATCGGCGCAGGCGCGATCGGGCGCACCCTGTCGCACCGGCTGGCCGAGGCCGGCGAGGACGTGACCGTCGGCGTCCGCTCGCCCGAGAAGGCGCCGCGCGACGAGATCGACGCGCGCGCCGGGATCGCGACCGTCGAGGATGCGATCGACCGCGCCGACGCCGTGATCGTCGCGATCCCCGGGGCGCAGGTGCCGGGCTTCGTGGGCGACCACGCCGGCCGGCTCGACGGCAAGGTCGTGATCGACGCCTCGAACGATCTCGCGACCGGACACGCCGGGTCGCTGAACCACGTCGACGCCTGGGCCGCGCAGGCGCCGGGCGCGAGCGTCGCCCGCGCGTTCTGCTCGGTCGGCTGGGAGAACTTCGCCGAGCCGGACTTTGCCGGCACGACGGCCACGCTCTTCTGGTGTGGGCCCGACGGCGCGGCCGGCGGCACGGTCGCGGCGATCGTCCGGAGCGTCGGCCTCGAGCCGGTGCGCATCGGCGACCTCGGCGCGGCCGGCACGCTCGACGGCGTCGCGCGGCTGTGGTTCCAGCTCGCCTTCAGCGAGGGCATGGGCCGCCATCTGGCGTTCAAGCTGCTGCGGGACGCGGCCTAGCTTGTTGCCCGAAGCGGCGTTCGGCGCCGATCACGCGTTCGTCCCGCGCGACTCGGTCGACCGCCTGATCGACGAGTGGAGCCGGGTGCGGCCCGAGCTCGACTTCGCGCCGCTCGGCGTGATCGCCCGGCTCGTGCGTGCGCGCGCGCACATCGACGCCGCGCTCGAGACGGTGTTCGAGCAGCACGGCCTGTCGGCGCCGAGCTTCGCCGTGCTGGTCACGCTCGTGCGCCTCGACCGGCCCGAAGGCGTGCCCCAGCGGACGCTGATGGACGAGCTCGAGCTGACATCGGGCACCGTCAGCGTGCGGATGGACCGGCTGGAGGAGCTCGGGCTCGTCGAGCGCCGTCCCGACGCCGCCGACCGCCGAAACACGCTGATCGTGCTCACCGAGAGCGGGCGGCTCGCGTTCGAGCGGGTCGCCCCGGCGCACCTCGAGAACGAGCGGCGGCTCCTGGTCGCACTCGACGCCGACGAGCGAACGCTGCTCGCAACGCTTCTGCGCAAGCTGCTCGTCGAGTACGAGGGCGCCCGGCCTTCGGCCGCGGCGGGTGTCTGGCTTGGGCTGACGCTCGCCCCCGCGCACGTGACCATCGCGATGCGCCGGGCGGTCGGACTGCCGCCCACGCCGGGGCTGCTCGTTCGCCACGTCGCCGACGCGAGCCCGGCGCACGGCGTCCTGCGCGGCGGCGACGTGCTCGAGCGCGCGGGCACGCACGCGCTCACATCGGTCGCCGGCCTCTACGCCGCAGTGGCCGATGTCGCCCCCGGTGGGCACCTCGACCTCGAGGTCGTGCGCGGCCTCGAGTCGCTCGGCGTCCGCATCCCGCTGTCCCAGCCGCCGGCCGCCGTGCCGGCGGGCGCACAGAGCGGCCCCGACCGCCACCTCGTCTGAGGGCACGGCGCGGTTCGGCCGCGAGGCTCGTCGGGGTAAACCCGCACGCAAGATCCGGCCGTGCGCGGATGTGGCACGGCCAGGCTCGCACCGATGATGCGCCCTGTCGGACGCTGGCAGGCACGAACGCCTCGGCCGGCTGCCACTCGGCAGTCCACGGAACAAGGAGAAGCGGAAAATGCGCAAGATGTTCGAAATCGGCGGCCTCGTGGCCGGCCTCGTCCTCATCGTGTTCGGTGTGGTCGCAATCGTGATGGGTGTGAACGGCCAGTCCACGGTCAGCAACTCCCTCAAGCAGCAGAAGATCGTCGGCACGCCCGACATGAGCCCTGCCGGCATCAAGCCTGCGATCAAGCAGGCCGGCCTCAAGAACGTGAGCATCCCGTCGTGCGACGTCGCCAACGCGGCGATCACGAGCGGCTCCAAGGCCCGCTGCTTCGCCGAGTACATGCAGATCCATGCGCTCGAGGCGACCGGTGGCTTCCTCTACAGCCAGATGGGGATCTACGTCGCCAAGCCCGGCGCTCCCAAGGCGCAGCTCATGGTTGGTGGCGGAACCGAGAACGTCGCGTTTGCGGCGGTCGATCCGACCACCAAGCAGCCCGTGCAGAACGGTGCCCGCAACGTGTGGGTCACCGAGACGGCGCTGACCACCGCTCTCAACTCCTCGTTCATGGCCGCTCAGCTGGCCCTGTTCGGGATCGTGGTCGGCGTGGCCCTGCTGCTCTCGGGCTTCGGCTTCACCGTGCTCGCCATCGGCGGCGCACTGCGCAATCCCGAGAACGCGCTCAACGGGCTCCTGGGCGCCCGCTCGGGCAAGGCGCCCAGCGCCCCCGTCGCGACCGCTTAGCACACCGCACCATCCGAAACGCACACGAGGGAGCCACCTGCGGGTGGCTCCCTCGGTCGCGTTAAGGGATCAGTCGGGCGGGAGCTCCCGGTAGACGAGGTCGACGTCGACGCCGCCGCCCTTGCGCCAGATGCGGGCGCCGTAGTAGACGACCAGGCCAAACGCCGCCGTACCGAGCATGAACGCCGGCACGTACCACCTGTGGCTCGAGTCGCCCGACAGCGCGAGTGCCGGGTACTTGAGCGTGTCGTAGACCAGGAACGCCATGGCCAGGAACGACAGCGGCGCGACGATCTTGAGCAGCGGGATGCCGCCGACCGTGACGTTCGCCGGCGAGGCGTCGTAGAGGTCGGGCCGCCGGTCGGGGAACACGAATGCCGCGATGCAGACGATCCACACGCAGATGACGCCGGCCAGCACGCCGAGCGCGAGCCAGGTCTGGAAGGTCGTCTTCTCGACGCTCCAGATCAGCATCACGGTGACGATGCCCATCACGAGCAGGATCGCCGGGACCGGTGAGTGGGTGCGCTCGTTCACCTCGGCGAACTTCTCCGGCAGCAGACGGTCGAACGCCCATGCGAACACGGTGCGCACCGGCATGAACGTGTTTCCGACCATCGCCGGGAGGCTCCAGAAGGCGAACGACGCCACGATCAGGATCGTCAGCGCGTCGTTGTTGTAGACGAGCGACGCGATGAAGTGGTACCAGGGGCCGGTGGGGATCGTGTACGCGGTCGAGCCCGAGTTCACGCCCGCCATGAACGAGTAGCCGGCGACCTTGTAGATCAGCGCGACGCCGATGATCAGGAACACGACGTCCCAGACGAGGGCGCCGAACATGATCCCGAGCTGGCGGTTGCGGCTCGAGGCGCTCTTGAGCTCTCCCGCCAGGTAGACGCTCCACCAGTTCCACATCATGAAGGTCATGATCACGAACACCGCGGGCAGGGTGGCGCTCCAGTTGCCGGGGTGCGCGGACGTCGCCGGCGCGGCCTTGACGATCTGGTGGAACACGTCACCGTGGCCGCCGAACTTGTGCGCGAGGTGGTTGAAGTGCAGCTGCAGCGACGACGAGCTGCCGAACAGGAACACGATGAACGCGATGAACGTCCCGACTGAAGCCACCACCCAGAAGCTGTTCTGCCAGCGGAAGGTCGCCTTCGTCCCGGCCATCAGGATGGCCGTCATCAGCACGATCATCACCAGGGCGCCGAAGAAGATCCACCACTTGTGCGTCTGGAAGTCGGTGCCCCACCGGATCAGCGTGGGCTTGTTGAAGATCACGCCCAGCGTGGCCAGGATCGGCCCCAGGCCGAACACGGGGAAGTAGCGCGCCCAGAACGTGGCCCCGATCAGCGCCGAGAACGCGGCGCTGAAGTTCGAGACGACGGCCAGCGGGGGCGAGAGGATGCGGCTGACCCACACGTAGTCGCCGCCCGTGCGCGGCATGCTGCTCGCGAGCAGGCCCATCATCACGAGCACCGGGATGTTCAGCACGAACGCGATCAACGTCGCGGTGATCAGGTCGCTGCCGGGGAACGCGGCGAGCGCGAAGAACACGCCCCAGGCGAGGGTGGCGCCGACAGGGGCCGAGAAGACTGCGTTGAAGATGGCGGCGTCGATCGCCGAGGCCTCGCGGACGAGACCGGTGCTGCGACGCACGAACAGCTGCTGATCCTGCGGCTCTTCGCCGAGCTCGCTCATTCACATCCTCCCTGGCGCGGTGTCCGGACCGTGTATATAACAAGATCGAACATCGAAGGCAAGCGAATGTTGTGGGTGAATCCTCGTATATGGTCGATCTGGACGTAATCGGACAACCAAACCTGTCGTCTGCTGTCTCGAGCGTGCTGCGGCCATGACCGACATGCCGGCGGTCGATCGCCGCCACCGCATCCTCGAGCGCGTGGCCGAGGAGCAGACGATCCACATCCGCGAGCTCGCGACCGACCTGGCCGTGTCCGAGATGACGATCCGGCGCGACATCACCCGCCTGGAGCGCGACGGCTTTCTGCGGCGGACGTACGGCGGGGCGACCGCGCACGTGACCCGCTCGCTCGAGCTGGCCTTCAACGCGCGCGCCCTGCAGAGCGCGTCGGCCAAGCGGCTGATCGCGATGGCGGCGGCGCCGCTCCTGGCCAACGCCTCGACGCTCTTCGTCGGCACCGGCACGACCGCCGAGCAGCTCGCGCTCTATCTGCCCGCCCGCGCCGACGTCACCATCGTCACGAACTCGCTCCCGGTCGCGAGCCTGCTCGGCACGCGGCCGGGCCGCGTCGTCATCCTCGGCGGCGGCGTGCGCCGGGACGAGCTCTGCTGCGTCGGCGCGGTCGCCTGCGCCACCGTGCGCCGCTACCACGCCGACGTGGCCGTGCTCGGCGCGGCCGGGCTCTCGGCCCGGTTCGGCGTCATGGAGCTCGACGACGAGACGGCCGAGGTGCACCGCCTCATGACCGAGCACAGCGACTCGGTGATGGCCGTGGTGGACGGGTCGAAGCTCGGCGGCACCGCCGCGGCGGCAGTGGTGCCGGCCGCCGCCGTGACGACGCTCGTCACCGACGCGACCGCGCCTGCGGACGAGGCGCAAGCCCTGCGTGCGTGCGGAGTGCACGTGGTGATCGCGAGCGCCGCCGGCCGTGCGCTGCGCGCGGCGGACGACCCGCCCGACGCTCAGGAAGGGAGCTGATGGACGCACTCACACGGATCTTCGGGATCACAAAGCCGCTGATCGCCATGTGCCACCTCGACGGCCTGCCCGGGCGGCCGCGGCACGACGTGGCGGGGGGGATGGACGCGATCGTCGAGGCGCTCGGCCGCGACGTCGCCGCGCTGCAGGACGCCGGTGTCGACGGGCTGCTCTTCTGCAACGAGAACGACCTGCCCTACGTGACCCGGGTGGGCACCGAGGTGGCGGCGGCGATGGCGGCGGCGGTCGCCTGCCTGCGGCCGCAGATCCGGATCCCGTTCGGGGTCGACCTGCTGTGGGACCCGATGTCGAGCGTCGCGGTCGCCCGGGCGACCGGGGCGAGCTTCGTGCGCGAGGTGTTCACGGGCGTGTTCGACTCCGACATGGGCCTGCTCTGCCCCGACCTCGGCGAGGTGGCGGGATACCGGCACGCGATCGGCGCCGACGACGTCGCCCTGTTCGGCAACATCACGCCGGAGTTCAGCCGGTCGGTGGCCGGCCGCAGCGTGGCCGAGCGCGCGCTCGGCGCCGAGTACCTCGGCGTCGACGTGCTTCTCATCAGCGGGCAGGCCGCCGGAGTGGGGGCCGACATGGCCGACCTGCGCGAGGCCAAGGCGGCGGTCAGCCGCATCCCCGTGCTCGCGAACACGGGCGTGAACCACGACAGCGTCGGCGACATCCTCGCGCTGGTCGACGGGGCGATCGTCGGCACGAGCCTGAAGGTGGACGGCAACACCTGGAACCGGGTCGATCCCGACCGGGCCAGGCGGATGGTCGAGCTGGTCGCGGCCGCTCGCGGGTGACCGCCGATGGCTGAGAGGGTGCGCCTGTACTTCGCGACCGACGTGCACGGCTCCGAGCAGTGCTTCCGCAAGTTCCTGAACGCGGGCGCCGCCTACGAGCCCGACGTGATGGTGCTGGGCGGCGACGTCGCCGGCAAGGCGGTGCAGGCGATCGTGCGCCGCCCCGACGGGCGCTACCGGTTCACGTTCCGCGGCCGCAGCCACGACCTCGCAGACGGCGAGGAGCTGCAGCGCGTCGAGCGGCTGATCGCCGACAACGGCTATTACCCGTGGCGCTCCGAGCCGGGTGCGCTCGAGCGCCGGCTCGCCGATGGGACGATCGACGCCCTTCTGCTCGAGCTGATGCGCGAGCGTCTGGGAGCCTGGATGCAGCTGGCCGACGAGCGGCTGCGGCCGCGCACCCTGCCGGCGTTCTGGATGCTCGGAAACGACGACCCGCCCGAGCTCGCAGCGCTGCTCGACGCGGCGCCGTGGGGGACGCACGCCGAAGACCGGGTGCTGCCGCTCGGCGGCGGCCACGCGCTGCTCTCGATCGGATACTCCAACCCGACCCCGTGGAACAGCTATCGCGAGCTGTCCGAGGAGGAGCTCGGCGCCCGCATCGATGCCCTCTTCGCCCAGGTCGACGAGCCCCGCCGGGCGGTGCTGAACGCGCATGTGCCGCCGTTCATGAGCGGCCTGGACGAGGCGCCGGTGCTCGACGCCGGCCTGCAGGTGCAAACCGCCGCCGGGCAGGTCAAGATGGGGGCCGTGGGGAGCACCGCCGTCCGCGAGGCGATCGAGCGCCATCAGCCGATGGCGAGCCTGCACGGCCACGTGCACGAGTCGGCCGGCTTTCGCCGGATCGGAAAGACGCTCGCCGTCAACCCGGGCAGCGACTACGGCACCGGCGCCCTCAACGGCGCGATCCTCGTGCTCGACGGCGACAAGGTGCGGGCGCACCAGCTCGTGCGCGGATGAGCACGGCCGAGCCGCTGCTCGTCGCCGTCGACGTCGGCACCACCGGCGCGCGGGCGGCGGCGATCGACCTGCGCGGCGCGGTCGTCGCCGAGGCGCGGCGGCCCTACCGCGTCCGCACGCCTCGGCCCGGGTGGGCCGAGCAGGACGCCGACGACTGGGCCGAGCACGCCGTCGCCGCGCTCGCCGCGCTCGCGGCGACGCTGGAGCGGCCCGGGCGGGTGGCCGCGATCGGCCTCACCGGCCAGTCGCCGACGGTGGTCGCGGTCGATGCCGACGGCCGGCCCGTCGCCCCCGGCATGCTCTATCGCGACAACCGCGCGGTCGCCGAGGCCGCCGAGATGCGCGCCGCGGTGGGCGTCGAGGCGATGCACGCCCGCACCGGCCACGTCGCCCAGGCCTTCCACATCGGGCCGAAGGTGCTGTGGCTGCGCCGCCACCTGCCCGACGCCTACGCCGCCACGCGGCACTTCCTGCAGCCGCGCGATGTCGTTCTGCGCCGGCTGACCGGCCGCGTTGCGACCGACGAGAGCCACGCCGACGCGACGATGTTCTTCGATCTGCGGGCGCGGCGGTGGGCCGACGACCTGTTCGCGCGCTTCGACGTCGACCCCGCACTCTTCCCCGAGGCGCTGCCGCCGTGGGAGACGGCGGCGGCCCTGCCGGCGGCGACGGCGGCCGAGACCGGCCTGCCCGCGGGCATCCCGGTCGTGATCGGGGCCGGCGACAGCCAGTGCGTCGCCTTCGGCGCGGGGGTGGTCGACCCCGGGCCGGCGAGCGAGATGGCCGGCGCCTCGTCGTGCCTCAACTCGGCGGTGATCGAGCCGCTCGCCGACGTGAACGTGACGCACTACAGCCACGTCGTGCCCGACCGCTTCACCACGGAGCTCGGGATCAACACGAGCGGCGCTGCGATCGACTGGGCCGTGCGCCGGCTCGGCTACCGGGGCCATCGCGCACTGGCCGCCGACGCCGAGCGGCTGCAGCGGCGGCTGCGCCGCTCCCGGGGCGATGCACGCGACCTCGCGCCGCTCTTTCTGCCCTACCTCGGCGACGGCGAGCGCGACGACCCGGCGCTTCGAGGCGCGTTCGTGGGGCTCTCGCTGCGCCACGACCGCCCGGCGCTCGCCTACGCCGTGCTCGAGGGGATCGCGTTCTCGGTGCGCGGCGCGCTGCACGAGCTCGAGGCCGCCGGCTCGCCCGTCGAGGAGCTGCGGGTGGCGGGCGGAGGCGGCCGGCTGGCGGTGCTCTCGCAGATCAAGGCCGACATCCTGGGCCGGCCCGTGCGCGCGCTGCGCTTCGACGCCGCCGCCATCGGCACCGCCCTGCTCTCGGGCGGCGCAGCCGGCCTGGGCCGCGAGGCGCAGGCTGCCGTCGCGTCGGTGCTTCGCTCGGCACGCTGCTACGAGCCGTCGGCCGACGCCGGGCGGCTGGCGGGCCGGCTGGAGTGGTATGACCGCACCCGCGCGGCCGCGGCCGTGCGCCAGGATTGGAGCGACGCATGAGCACGCCCGTCTACCGCCTCGGCATCAACACCTGCTTCGCCGTCAAGCGCTGGCCCGAGCCCGAGCGCTGGGCCGAGCTCGTGCGAGCCGCGCTCCGGATCGACCTCGTTCAGCACAGCCTCGACCTGGTCGACCTCGACGCCGGCGCGCCGCTGCGCGACCAGGCCACCGCAGTCGCCGATGCCTGCGCCCGGCACGGCATCGCCGTGCACTCGACGTTCACCGGCCTGGGCGCCTACGGCCGAAACCTGCTGCTCGACCCCGATCCGGTCAACCGCGCCCGTGCGCGCGAATGGTTCCGCCGGGCGATCGAGTTCACGGCGATGACCGGGGGCAGAGCCGCCGGTGGCCACGTCGGCGCGTTCAGCATCACCGACTGGCACGACGACGAGCGCCGCGGTGCTCTCTGGGAGGGGCTGCAGTCCGATCTGCGCGAGCTGGCGGCCCATGCGGCCGGGCACGGCCTGGAGGCGTTCCTGTTCGAGAACATGGCCGCCCGGCGCGAGCCCTCGACCATGGCCGATGCCGAGGCCCTGCTCGCCCCGTCCGACGACGGCCACGCCGCCGTTGCGCTCTGCCTCGACGTCGGCCACCAGTGCGTCATCGGCACGACCGGTGACGACCGCGACCCGTACGCATGGCTGCGTCGCCTGGGATCTCGCGCGCCCGTGATCCACCTGCAGCAGACCGACGCCGACGCCGACCATCACTGGCCGTTCACGGCGGCGCGAAACGCGCAGGGCCGCATCGACGCCGACCGCGTGCTCGAGGCCCTCGACGCCTCGGGCGCAGCCGAGGTGGCGCTCGTGCTCGAGGTGATCCCGAGCTTCGAGCAGGACGACGACGAGGTGCTCGCCGAGCTCGTCGAGTCGGCCGCCCACTGGCGGGCCGCGCTGGCGCGGCACGGGTGAGGGCGTAACGCCGCCGGCCCCCGGCGGACGGTAGGGTCATGCTCGTCCTCGTGGCCATCGACGACGCCGACTCCGATGCACCCGAGTTCCTGCTCGACGAGCAGGACCGGCGCACGCTCGCCGCGTTGCGTGACGGCGACGAGACCGCGTTCGAGGAGCTCGTCGAGCGCTATCACGGCCCGCTGATGCGCCTGGCGCGGTCGTACGTGCGCACGCCCGCCGCCGCCGAGGAGGCGGTGGCGGACACGTGGCTGGGCGTCATCCGTGGCCTGCCGCGGTTCGAGGGCCGATCCTCGCTCAAGACCTGGATCTTCCGCATCCTGGCCAACCAGGCGCGCACGCGCGGCGTGCGCGAGCGCCGCTCGGTGCCGTTCTCAGCCCTCGGCGACGGCGACCCGGCGGTCGATCCGGGCCGGTTCCGGGACGACGGCAGCTGGGCGGATCCGCCGCGCTCGCTCGCCGAGCTGCCGGAGTCGGTGCTGCTGGGCGCCGAGGCGCGCGCGCTCGTGCTTGCGGCGATCGACGAGCTGCCGCCGGCGCAGCGCGACGTGATCACGCTGCGCGACGTCGAGGGCTGGCCGGCCGCCGAGGTGCGCGCTGCGCTCGGCCTGAGCGCGGGCAACGAGCGGGTGCTCCTGCACCGGGCGCGGGCGAAGGTGCGCGCCCGCCTGGAGCCCTATTTCGACGGGGCGGCGGCATGAGCGCGCAGTCGCCGAACCACCTCGTCTGCCGCGAAGTGGTGGAGCTCGTGTCCGATTACCTCGAGGGCGTCCTCGACGACCGCGATCGGCTCCGTTTCGAGGCGCACCTGGCCGGCTGCGACGGCTGCACCGCCTATCTCGATCAGATGCGTGAGACGGTGCGCCTGGCCGGCGCGCTCGCGCCGCAGGCGCTCGATCCCGTGTTTCGCGACCGCCTGGTCGAGGCCTTCCGCGACTGGCGGCGGCGCGGGTGAGCATGCGGCTCGAGCCGCTGCCGGCGGCCTTCGCAGAGACGCGCGATGCGCTGCACCGGCTGGCGGTCTACGTGGTCGCGCCCGCGCAGCGGCGCGTGAACGGCGAGATCATCCTGCGGGCGACGCCGGGCGGGTTCTCGACGTATCCGTTCGGCGACGGCCGCGTGATCGGTGTGGACGGCGCCGAGCTGGTCGTCGCCGGCGCCCGGCATCCGATCGGCTCGCTGAACGACTGCGCGCGGCTGGCAGGCATCGCCCCCGACGTCGGCCAGCAGGAGCAGTTCGACGTCCCGCCGCACGGCGACCTCGACGAGCCGCTGCGCGTCGACGCCGCGGCCGCCCGTGCGCTCGGGGCCTGGTATGCATTCGCAACCGACCTGCTCGACGAGCTGCGCGCAACCGCCGGGCCCGGGGAGGACGCGTCGGTCGTGCGGATCTGGCCCGAGCACTTCGACGCTGCCGTCGACGCCGGCGACGGTAAGGAGCGGCGGCGCGCCACCTACGGCGCGTCTCCGGGCGACGGCCATCACCCGGAGCCGTACGTGTACGCATCGCCGTGGGCGGGGCGGATCGACGCCTTCTTCGACGACCCGGGGTTCAGGGGCGCCGCCCGCGGCTACGCCACGCTCGCCGCCGCCGCCGAGCCCCGCGCGGTGGCGATCGCGTTCCTGCACGAGGCCCGTGACCACATCCGGCAGGCGGATATCGACGTCGGCGCGGGCGGCGAGGCGGTATGATTTTGGATCCAAACACTGTGGGATATCCGAGGAGGAAACACACAATGGCGTTGCAGCTCAATGACACGGCCCCGGACTTCACGGCCGAGACGACGGAGGGGCCGATCAGCTTCCACGACTGGATCGGCGACTCGTGGGCCGTGCTCTTCTCGCACCCCAAGGACTTCACCCCGATCTGCACCACCGAGCTCGGCTACATGGCCAAGATCAAGCCCGAGTTCGACAAGCGCGACACGAAGATCATCGGGCTCTCGGTCGATCCGGTCGAGAAGCACGACGCCTGGTTCAAGGACATCGAGGAGACCCAGGGCACGGCGCCCAACTACCCGCTGATCGGCGACAAGGACTTCGCGATCTCGAAGGCCTACGGGATGCTCGCGGGCGACGTGTCCGGCGACCCCGCCGAGCGCACGCCGGCGGACAACCAGACCGTCCGCAACGTGTTCATCATCGGCCCGGACAAGAAGATCAAGCTGATTCTCGTCTACCCGAT
>DASXZF010000275.1:0-20127 GCA_036502065.1 Gaiellales bacterium | reverse complement strand
CTGCCCTCCCCAACGGGGAGTGCAGGCTTTCCCGCAGGCCCTCCCCACCGCGGAGGAGCGCCGCCGCCCGCTCCGTCGTAATTCCGCGAATTGGGACTCTTTGCCTCGGCGTGGCTGCCGACACCCCCAGCGACTTCCAATTGGGTCGGACGGATCCGACCCTCGCGCATCGCTCGGCGCCGCTCCGGCGCCCGGATGGATGTGCATCCGCCGAGGAGTGATCGATCGTGAGATACGCCACCGCCGTCCTCATCTGCTTACTCACATTTGCCACCGCGACCGCGACAACCGTCGCCGCGACACTGCCCGGGCGCGGCTCGGCCGCCGCCCACGCGGCCGGCGACGAGGCGTCGGCGGCCGTGCGGGCGCTGCGCCACCAGATCCGCGTCACACGCGGCCTGGCCCTCCGGGATGCGTTCGCCGCCGCCCTGCCCGCGCCGCCGCACGGACACGCCGAGCGGCGGGCGGCGACGATCCCCGAGCTCGTGCCGATCCTCGTGCGCTGGCAGGGACGTCTGACCCACTACCGGGCCGCGTATGCGCGCCGCGAGCCGACGCTCCAGGGGTTCGCCTGCATCCACCGCTACGAGGGGCCGTGGAACGCGGTGTCCGACTCCGACCCGACCTACTACGGCGGCCTGCAGATGGACCGGACGTTCGAGGTCGACTACGGAGACGGCGTGCTCTCCACCCACGGCGGCCGCGACGCGAACGCCTGGTCCGCACACGATCAGCTGATGGTGGCGATGCGCGCCTACCGCGCCACCGGATACGCCCCGTGGCCGAACACGGCCGCGGCGTGCGGTCTGCTTTAGGGTCGTCCTGCCGCGCGGCGTCGTCGGCAGGGGCCGGGGGTCAGACGGTCGCTCGGGCGAGCTCGAGGGGGCGGATCCGGGCGTGGCGGCGGCTGTGGTGGGGGTGGCCGGTTGGCCGTCCCGTCCGTGGCCAGTTGTGTGTTGGAGGTGGCCAGTTGGCCGTACCGCCCGTGGCCAGATACCTGCTCGTAGTGGCCACTTGGCCGACCGCCCACGGCCAACCGGAGGCAGGCCGACACACCCCCGCAACACCCCGTGACCCACGTGTGACACTCCGCCCGCCACAATCGTCGCATGGCTCAGCTCCCAACTCTGTACAAGGCACGCGGCGTGCCGACCAAGCAGGCCGTGTGCGCGATCTGTGTGGAGCGGACGCGGGGGCGCACTCGGGAGGTGCGGTACGGCTACGGGGTGTGCGTCTGGCTGTGCGAGGGGCACGCGTCGCCGGAGTTCCAGAGGCAGCGGGGAGGGCGTGACCTCGTCCTGACGCTCCAGCGGCTGTGGCAGGCGCACGGGATGCTCACGGCGGCGCGGGGGCGCGCGCTCTCGGCGCACCTGGCGGCGTGCCGCGGTCCGGTCGCGCGGTCACGCCCCGGTAGCTACTGCTGGCCCGACCTGCGCGCCGAGGCCGAGCGGCGCTTCGCGGGGGGCACCGGCCCCCACACCGTCGCACGCGACCTGCACACCCGGTCGCTGCCCGGCGGCTGCCCCGGCCGTCTGCCGAGCTCGCGCACGATCCGCCGCTGGCACTCGCAGCGAAGGTGGCTACCCCAGGGCACCGGCCCCCCGTTCGATACCATCCAGGGACGATGAGTGTCTTCCAGAAGATCCTGCGCGCCGGCGAGGGCCGGACGCTCAAGCGGATGCAGGAGCGCGTGCGCGACATCAACGCCCTCGAGCCGGATGTCGAGCGCCTCTCCGACGACGAGCTGCGGGCGAAGACCGCCGAGTTCCGGGCGCGATTCGACAACGGCGAGGAGCTCGACGAGCTGCTCCCCGAGGCGTTCGCGTGCGTCCGCGAGGCCGCCCGGCGCACGATCGGTCTGCGTCACTTCGACGTCCAGCTGATCGGCGGAATGGTGCTGCACGAGGGCCGTATCGCCGAGATGAAGACCGGCGAGGGCAAGACGCTCGTGGCCACGCTCGCGCTCTACCTGAACGCGCTGAGCGGCGTGAACGTGCACCTCGTGACGGTCAACGACTACCTCGCCAAGCGCGACGCCGAGTGGATGCGGCCGGTCTACGAGGCGCTCGACATCTCGGTCGGGATCATCCAGTCGAACATGCCCGACGACTGGGAGCAGACCGCCCGCCGGGCCGCCTACGCCTGCGACGTCGTCTACGGCACGAACTCCGAGTTCGGCTTCGACTATCTGCGCGACAACATGGCGGCCGACATCGAGCAGACAGTGCAGCGCGGCCACTGGTTCGCGATCGTCGACGAGGTCGACTCGATCCTGATCGACGAGGCGCGCACGCCGCTGATCATCTCGGGCCAGCCCGAGGAGGCGGCCGAGACCTACTACTCGTTCGCCCGCGTCGTGCGCGACCTGAAGGTCGGCGACGACTACGAGGTGGACGAGAAGTTCCAGACGGCCGCACCGACAGAGGAGGGCGTCGACAAGGTCGAGCGCGCGCTCAACGTCGAGAACCTGTACGCGCCCGAGAACGGCCAGCTCGTGAACCACCTGATCCAGGCGATCAAGGCCAAGGAGCTGTACAAGCGCGACGACGAGTACGTGGTCGTCGACGGCGAGGTCAAGATCGTCGACGAGTTCACGGGGCGCATCATGGAGGGCCGGCGCTGGTCGGAGGGCCTGCACCAGGCCGTCGAGGCCAAGGAGAACGTGAAGATCCAGGAGGAGAACGTGACCGTCGCCACGGTCACGATCCAGAACTACTTCCGGATGTACGAGAAGCTCTCCGGGATGACCGGCACGGCCATGACCGAGGCGACGGAGTTCCACGAGATCTACGGCCTCGAGGTGGTGCCGATCCCGACGCACCGGCCGATGGTGCGCGACGACCGCAACGACCAGATCTACCGCACGAAGGACGAGAAGTTCGCCGCCGTCGTCGACGACATCGTCGAGCGCCACGCGATCGGCCAGCCGGTGCTCGTCGGCACGATCTCGGTCGAGGTGTCGGAGCACCTCTCGACCCTGCTCGGCCGCCGCGGCGTCCCGCACGAGGTGCTGAACGCCAAGAACCACGAGCGCGAGGCGCTGATCATCGAGGGCGCGGGTCAGCCCGGCGCCGTCACCATCGCCACGAACATGGCCGGCCGCGGCGTCGACATCAAGCTCGGCAACGGCGTAAGCGACCTCGGCGGCCTCTACGTGCTCGGCACCGAGCGGCACGAGTCGCGCCGGATCGACAACCAGCTGCGCGGCCGGTCGGGCCGCCAGGGCGACCCGGGCGCATCGCGCTTCTACCTCTCGGCGCAGGACGAGGTCATCCGCCTGTTCGCCGGCGAGCGGATCTACAAGATCCTCGACTCGCGCTTCGGCCCGCCCGACGGCGAGCCGATCGAGGCCAAGATGCTGACGAGCCGCATCGAGGGCGCGCAGAAGAAGGTCGAGGAGTTCCACTTCGTCAACCGCAAGAACGTCGTCAAGTACGACGACGTCCTGAACGAGCAGCGCGAGCAGGTCTACGCCACCCGCCGCGAGATCCTCGAGGGCGGCGACCTCAAGGAGCTCGTCGCCGGCTGGTTCGAGGATGTGATCGAGGCGGCCGTCGACGCCCACACGGGCGGCGTCGGGTTCGCCGACGACTGGGACTGGGAGGGCATGTGGGTCGCCCTGCAGTCGATCTACCCGATCCGGCTCTCGGCCGACCAGATCGACCACCACACCATCACCCGCGAGGAGCTGCTCGACCGGATCTTCGACGACGCCATCTCCGGCTACGAGGCGCGCGAGCAGGAGTGGGGCGAGGAGCTGGCCCGCAACCTCGAGCGCTGGGTCGTCCTGCAGGTGCTCGACGTGCGCTGGCGCGAGCACCTCGACAACATGGACTACATGCGCCAGGGCATCGGCCTGCGCGGCTTCGCGCAGAAGGATCCGCTCGTCGAGTACCGCGCCGAGGGCGCGCTGATGTTCAACGAGATGGACTTCCTCGTGAAGCAGGAGACCGTCCGGGCGCTGATGCACGTCGAGGTGAAGGTCGAGGACGAGGCCCAGTACGGCCACAGCCCGCAGCGCCACGAGCAGTACAGCTACGAGCACGACGAGGGCGCCACGCTCGAGGCGCTCGCGGCCGCGGGGCTGCCCAACGGCGAGGTCGAGGAGCTCGACGCCATGCCGGTGGTCGAGCAGCGCGTCGTCGACCCCGAGCGCGACGTCGGTCGCAACGACCCCTGCTGGTGCGGCTCCGGCAAGAAGTACAAGAAGTGCCATGGCGCATAACGGCGACAGCCACGAGCCCCGCTCGATGGACGACCTGCGCGCCGCCGCAGAGGAGATCAGAGCCCAGTTGCACTGGGTTCGTGATTACCTTTGACCCGGATTCACTGAGCGCGCGCCGCACCGAGCTCGAGGGCGAGACGGTGCAGCAGGGCTTCTGGGACGACCAGCGCCGGGCGGCGAAGGTCTCGTCGGAGCTCGCCCGCACGGGGCGCAATCTGGACAACTACGAGCGGCTGCAGGCCGAGGTCGACGAGCTCGACGGCATGCTCGAGATGGCCGCCGACGACGCCGACTGGAAGGCCGAGCTCGAGCGGGCCCTCGACTCGCTCGCAAACGACCTCGGCCGGCTGCAGGAGGAGGCGCTCTTCACCGGCGAGTTCGACACCGGCCCCGCCGTGGTCGGCGTGCATGCGGGCGCGGGCGGCACCGACAGCCAGGACTGGGCCGAGATGCTCCTGCGCATGTACCTGCGCTGGGCCGAGTCGCGCGGCTTCAAGGCCGAGCTGCTCGAGGCGACGCCGGGCGAGGAGGCGGGCCTCAAGAGCGCCACCTTCACGCTGATCGGCGACAACGCCTACGGCGTGATGCAGGCCGAGAAGGGCGTCCACCGGCTCGTGCGGCTCTCGCCGTTCGACTCGGCGCACCGCCGCCACACGAGCTTCGCCCAGGTCGAGGTCTCGCCGCTCGTCGACGACGACGTCGCCGTCGAGATCGACGAGACCGACCTGCGCATCGACACGTACCGCTCGCAGGGCGCCGGCGGCCAGCACGTGAACAAGACCGACTCGGCCGTGCGCATCACGCACCTCCCGAGCGGAATCGTCGTGCAGTGCCAGAACGAGCGCTCACAGCTGCAGAACAAGGCCCAGGCGATGCGGATCCTGCGCTCGCGCCTGCTCGAGCGCGAGCACGAGGAGCGCGAGGCGGCGATGGCGAAAGAGCGCGGGGAGGCCCAGGACATCTCGTTCGGCAGCCAGATCCGGTCGTACGTCCAGCATCCGTACAGCATGGTGCGCGACGAGCGCACGAACCTGAAGATCGGAAACGTTCAAGGTGTGCTCGACGGTGACCTCGACGGGCTGATCCGGGCGGAGCTGCTGCGCCGGGCGACCGCAAAGTCGTCGGCATGATCAGGCGGGTCTGCATGAATAAGGTTGGCAGATGCTGGGAATGCGAGTGGTTGCGTTTGCACCCATCCGGCCGCACCGGTACCCTGAACGAGCACTCATCGCCCGCCGCGGCGATCCGCAGCCGCCCATGAGCAACGAGATCAGAGTTCACCAGGCCGTCTCCGACGTGCCGCCGACGGCCTTCGAGTCGGGGGGCGCGCCGCTCCGGGCAGCCGCAGCCCCTCCGCCGCCCGACGCGCCCCGCGCGGCGGCCCAGGCGATGATCCTGTTCGACGGCGTCACGAAGACCTATCAGGGCGGCGTGATGGGCCTGAACGACATCTCCGTCCAGATCGACAAGGGCGAGTTCGTGTTCCTCGTCGGCCCGTCCGGCTCGGGAAAGTCGACGTTCATCAAGCTGCTCCTGAAGGAGCTCGACGTCTCGGCGGGCAACCTGATCGTCGGGGGCCGCTCGCTGCCGAAGCTGAAGCGCTCGAAGGTGCCGACGCTGCGCCGCAACATCGGCTGCGTGTTCCAGGACTTCAAGCTCCTGCCCAACCGCAGCGTCTACCAGAACGTCGCCTACGCCCTGCAGGTGCAGGGCAAGTCGCGGGCCGAGATCCGCAAGAAGGTGCCCGACATCATCGGCCTCGTCGGCCTCGCCGACAAGGGCGACCGCTTCCCGCACGAGCTCTCGGGCGGTGAGCAGCAGCGCGTCTCGGTGGCGCGGGCATTCGTGAACCACCCGCCGCTCCTGATCGCCGATGAGCCCACCGGCAACCTCGATCCCGACACGTCGGTCGGGATCATGCAGCTGCTCTACCGCATCAACCGGGCGGGCACGACCGTCGTCATGGCCACCCACGACCGCGAGATGGTCGACAAGATGCGCCGGCGCGTGATCCAGCTCGAGGGGGGACGCCTCGTCCGTGACGACCGCCGCGGGGGCTACGAGGGTTGAGGTGGAGGTTCTTCTTCTGGGAGGCGCTCGCCTCGATCCGCTCCAACGCCGCGACCACGATGGCCGCAACCGTGACCGTGCTGATCGTCACGTTCCTGCTCGGCATCTTCGTGTCGACCGCGTGGTGGGTGTACCACTACGCCGTCGGCGTGCGCAACGAGGTCACCGTCAAGCTGTACATGCCGACCGACTACGGCACCAAGGCGTTCGCCGCCAAGCGCGGCGACGTCGCCAACCAGGTCAAGCAGCTACCCAACGTGAAGTCGATCGAGTACGTCTCGCCGGCCAAGGCCGCCACGATGCTCTCCAAGTCGGCCCGCGAGGCGCTCGCGAACCTGCCTTACAACCCGCTTCCGCCCGCGTTCTACGTCAAGCTGACCGACGCGAACGCCGCGTCGGCGACCGCCGCGGCCGCGCAGAAGATCTCGGTGGTGCACAACTGCGGCTCACCACCCTGCGTGACCTACGGCAAGAAGATCACCGACAAGGTGCTGAACACGCTCAAATACGTGCTCTACTTCGTGTTCGGGTTGATGATCCTGCTCGGCGTGGCGGCCATCGTGCTGATCCAGAACACGATCCGCCTTTCGATCTTCTCCCGCCGCCGCGAGATCGAGGTGATGAAGCTCGTCGGGGCGACGAACGCCTTCGTCCGGCTGCCGTTCATGCTCGAGGGCATGCTGACCGGCCTGCTCGGAGCGGCCGGCGCGCTCGGGCTGCTCACGATCGTCTACTTCGCGCTGAACGGATATGACCGCGGGCTGACCGATCCGGCCCGGCTCGTGGGCGTGCCGCTCCTGATCGCGATGCTGGCGGCGTTCGGGCTCCTGCTCGGCGCGTTCGGCTCCGGACTGACGCTGCGCCGGTTCCTGCGCGTCTGACCGGGCGCAGCACACAAGACAACGCCCGCGGCAGGCGTTACAATCGCCAGTTGGTGAAGCGGCACCGACTACTCGTGCTGGCCATCGCCACGACGTCGCTCCTGGCGGCGTTCGCGGTCGGATTCGAGCTTCGGACGCACGCGCTGTCGGAGCCGGTTGCGGCACCCCGCCCCGCGCCGCTGCGCACCCAGGTGCTCGACGACCTCGAGGCCTACTACTACCGCGAGCTCCCGCCGACGGCCTACCGCGCGCACACCGTCGCCGGGATGGTGCACGCGCTGGGCGATCCGTACACCCGCTATCTGCCGCCGGCTGCCTACGACCAGCTGCGCGGCGCCGAGTCCGGCACCTACAAGGGCGTGGGCCTCGCGCTCCTGCGTGAGCGCGGGGGCCTGCTCGTGACCGCGTCGATCGCGGGCCTGCCGGGGCGGGCGGCCGGGATCCGGCCCGGCGACGTCATCACGACGATCAACGGCGCGTCGCTCGCGAGCCTCTCCTACCGGCGGGCGCTCGACCTGATCGGCGGTCCCGTCGGTCAGCCGGTGCACCTGAAGGTCATCCGCGGCCGGCGCCCGCCGCGGTCGCTCACGCTCGTGCGGCGGTCGATCGCCCTGCCGTACGTCTCCAGCCGGGTGGTGCCGTACAAGGGCATGCACGTGTGCGTGATCCGGCTGCTCAGCTTCCCGGCCACCGCGGCCGCCCAGGTGCGCCAGATCGCCGCACGCGCCGTGCGCCGGCACGAGGCCGTCATCCTCGACCTGCGCGGCAACCCCGGCGGGCTCCTGTCGCAGGCCGTCGGCGTCGTGCGCGTGTTCGCGAGCAGCGGCGTCGTCGTGACGACGCACGGCCTGCACGAGCCGAAGCGCCACTTCGTCGCCAACGACACCGCCGTCGGCAAGCTGCGCATCGCGGTCCTCATCAACGGCCTGACCGCGAGCGCCGCCGAGGTCGTCACCGGCGCGCTGCGCGCCGACGCGGGCGCGATCGTCGTCGGCCGGCGCAGCTACGGCAAGGGCACGGTGCAGGCGATCGAGCCGCTGGCGGGCGGCGGCGCCCTCAAGTTGACGGTGGCCCGGTTCACGCTACCGGGCGGCGTGGCCGTCGAGCACTCGGGCATCCGTCCCGACGTCTACGTGCCCGCCCGCTACGGCCCGACCGACCGCGTGCTGCAGGCCGCCCTCGACGCGCTGCGGCGGAGTTGACGCACCCGCCGGCGCGCGCGCCGGTCGTCTGCGAGGTGTCACTGCGGGCGCGGCTCGTGGTGGGCGAGCCATTCTTCGACCACGGCGTGCCGCTCACGCTCGGACGCGTCGGGACGGTTGACGCCGCCGCGGGCGATCTCGTCGCCGTCGAGGTGACGGGCCCTGGCCGCGGCCTCGTCGTCGAACGGCTCGGAGCCGTCACGGACGTCTCCGCGGTGCTCCACGGCCTGGCCGTCGAAGCGGGCGTCGCGGCGCCGTGGCCGGACGCCGTGGTCGCCGAGGCGGCCGCCCTGCCCGCCGAGCCGGACGCGGCCGGGGACGGCCGCACCGACCTGCGCCACCTGCTCGCCTTCACCATCGATCCGGAGGACGCGCGCGACCACGACGATGCCCTCTCGGTCGACGGCGAGCGCCTGCTCGTCCACATCGCCGACATCGCCGCGTTCGTGCGGGAGTCGAGCGCGATCGAGGCCGAGGCAGCGCTGCGGGCGACGTCGGTCTACCTGCCCGGCCGGGTCGAGCCGATGCTGTCCGAGCGGCTGTCGTCCGACCTCTGCAGCCTGCGTCCCGGCCGTGATCGCCTCGCGCTGACGGTCGCGGTCGGCGGCGACGGACCGCTGGAAGCGTTTCGCAGCGTCATCCGCAGCGACCACCGCCTCACCTACGACCAGGCGGCCGACATGCTCGCGACCGGCGCGGGCCCTGCCGAGCTCGTGGCCGCGCTGCGGCGGCTGCACGGCTTTGCAGCCGCGCGCCAGGCCGCCCGGCTCGCGCGCGGCGGGGTGGCGGTGGATGCGTCCGAGCGCAGCTTCCGGATCGAATCGGGCGCCGTCGCCGACGGTGGCACACGCGAGTCCGGGCCTGCGCACCTCCTCGTCGAGGAGCTGATGCTGGCGGCGAACGAGGCGGTCGCCGCCGAGCTCGCCGGCGCCGGAGCGGCCGTGCCGTTCCGGGTGCACGAGCCGCCCGAGCGCGATGCGCTCGACGCGCTCGTCGAGCGGCTGGCGGCGCTCTCGGTGCCGACGCCGCCGTTTCCCGACGTGATGCCGCCCTCGGCGGCGGCCGCCTATGCAGGGGCGCTCAGCCAGGCCGTCACGGGATATGCGAAAACGGCGGGACGGGGCCGCGCCGCCTTTGGCGGGATGGTGCTGCGCGCGCTGCGAAAGGCCCGCTACGACACCCGCAACCTCGGCCACGCGGGGCTCGCGAGCCCCGCCTACTGCCACTTCACGTCGCCGATCCGGCGCCACCCCGACCTGATGGTGCACCGGGCGCTCCTGCGCCGCCTGGGGCTCGACCGCTCGCCACCACCCGCTCCGGCGGCCGTCGCCGCCCAGGCCGAGCACGACTCGCGGGCCGAGCGGGAGGCAGAGGCGCTCGAGCGGCGCGCCGACGACATCTGCGCCGCATTTCTGCTCGAACACGTGCTCTACGAGCGCGGCTGGGACGAGAAGTTCCCCGGTGAGGTCGTCGGGTTGATCCCCTCCGGCGCGTTCGTGCGCTTCGGCGGGCTCTTCGAGGGCCTGCTGCCGGGGCGGTCGTGGGCCGGCGAGCACGTATCGCTCGACCCGCTCGGAGTGGCCCTCATCGCCGAGCGCAGCGGCCGCAGGCTGCGCCTGGGCGACGCCGTCGAGGTGTCTGTGCGGGCGGTCGACCGCGTCACCGGCAAGGTGCGGATTCGCGCCGCGCACGGCGACTAAGGCACAATCCGGTCGATGTCACCGGGGCGGCGGAAGCGAGTGTGGGCCGTGCGGTTGGCCGTGCTGGTCGCCGTGAGCGCCGCCGCGGCCGGAATTGCGCTCGTGATCACGAGCGCGAGCGGCAGCACCGAGCACACTCCCCATCACCATGCCGCCGATCCGACCATCCCGGTCGGCCAGTTCCTCGCCGACTGGCACGCGCGCGACTATGCCGGCATGTACGGGCTGATCAGCCCCCAGGCGCGGGCGCGGGTCTCGCTCGCGCGATTCACCGCGCTCTACACCCGGGCCGCCTCGGTCGCCACGATGCGCGGCCTGCACGCGGTCGGCCGGCCCCGCCCCGAGGGCGCGCTCGTCGGCGTGACGATGTCGGTCGACACCCACCGCTTCGGCAGGGTGACCGAGGAGATGGCGGTCCCGCTCGTGCACACGGCCCACGGCCGGCGGGTGGCGTGGACGCGGGCGCTCACCTTCCCGGGGCTCGGAGTGGGCGAGCGGCTGGCGGTGCAGACGACCGTGCCGGCCACGCGCGGCCGGATCCTCGACCGCAGCGGCGCCATCCTCGCCGAGGGGCCGGCGACGGCCCGCACCTATCCCCAGGGATCGGCATTCGCCGACGTCACGGGCTACGTGAAGCCGCCGTCCGGCGCGCAGGTCGCGGCCCGCGTGCGGGCCGGCTGGCCCGCGAAGCTGCCCTACGGTCAGGGCGGCCTCGAGGAGTCGCTCGACCCGATCGTCGGCGGCTCGCCGCGGGTCGCTCTGCAGGGAGTCGCAAAGGCGACCGGCGCGAGCCACGTCCTGGCCGTGCATCCCGGCGCGGCGCCCCAGGATGTGACGACGACGCTGCGCGTGCCGATCCAGGACGCCGCCGCGACCGCGCTCGGCGGCCGCTACGGCGGCGTGGTCGTGCTCTCGGCGGCGACGGGCGCGATCGAGGCCGACGCGGGCCTGGGGATGGACGTCCTGCAGCCGCCCGGCTCGTCGTTCAAGACGATCACGTCGGCGGCCGCGTTGACGGCGCACAAGACCACGCTCGAGACGGTGTACCCGTACGCGCGCTACGCGCTCCTGAACGGATGGAAGCTGCACAACTTCCACCACGAGGACTGCGGCGGCTCGCTGATCCTCTCGTTCGCGGTCAGCTGCAACTCGGTGTTCGGGCCGCTGGCGGTGTCGGTGGGCGGGCCGAAGCTGGTGGCGATGGCCGACGCATTCGGATTCAACCATCCGGCCTCGGTCTCCTACCCGGCGCCCGAGAGCGTCACTCCGGCGACGGCGACGCTGACCTCGCCGCTCGATCTCGGCGTGGCGGGGATCGGCCAGGGCGGGGTGGAGGCGACGCCGCTGCAGATGGCCTCGGTGGCGCAGACGATCGGGTCGGGCTGCATGCGCAAGCCGCCGTACCTGATCCGGCGCCCGCTCTCGGCCCGCGAGCCGCATGCGCCGGTGCAGGCGTGCGCGCGCGAGATCGCCTCGCAGGTGACCACGATGATGGAGGCGGTCGTCACCGAGGGCACCGGCCGCAGCGCCGCCATCCCCGGCGTGACCGTGGCCGGGAAGACCGGCACGTCGGAGATCGGCGGCCCCAACGTGCCCACCGACGCCTGGTTCATCGCCTTCGCGCCCGCCGGCGCGCCCAAGGTGGCCGTCGCCGTGCTCATTGTCAAGGGCGGGGTGGGCGGCGACGTGGCCGCGCCGATCGCCCGCGAGGTGCTCGAGGCGGCGCTCAACCAGTAGCCGGCGGTCCCCGGGCGGCTCTGCTAGCATGGCCGCCGCCATGCACCTGCGCACCCGAAACGCCGACTCCACGCCTCAGGCGATCAGGCTCCTGCGCCACTGCATCGCGCGCGTTCAGGGCTGACGCGGGCCCGATGACGGGAGAGGTGCGCCCAAAAAGGCGCCGCTCCTCGTCGACCGGCCCCGTCGTCCGACCCTCCCGAGGAATCCATGAACGCCCGCACGCTTGCAGTCTTCCGGCTCTACCAGCTCTTCAACGGCATGATCTTCGAAGGGCCGATCTGGGCCGTCTTCCTGCTCTCCCGCGGCCTGACGCTGACCCAGTTCGGATTTGTCGAGGCGACCCTGCACGTCGGCATGCTGCTGGCTCAGATACCCACGGGCGCGCTCGCCGATGCCCTGGGGCGGAGGCGGCTGCTCATGTGCGCCGGGTTCTTCGCGGCGACCGCCGAGCTCGGATACGTCTACGCGCCGGGGTTCGCGCTCATCTGCGTCGCCGGAGGCATCCACGGCGTCGCGTTTGCGCTCCGCACCGGCGCGGACGAGGCGTACCTGTTCGACTCGCTCGCCCACGACGACGCCCACGCCCTGTTCCCGCGCATGCTCGGCGGCCTCTGGGCCGTGTTCCAGTTCGCCGGGGCCGTGTCGTTCATGGCGGGCGGCCTGATCGCCACCTACTCGCGTCCGCTCGCGTTCTGGCTGACCGCAGTCTGCGCGCTGCTCGCAAGCGCGATCGCGACCCGCCTGCCCGACGACGCCCGTGGCGGCGCCCGTGCCGGCGTCACCGTGGCCGCGAGCGGCCTGCGTGCGCTCTTCCACGCTCCCCGCCTGGGCGTCCTCACGCTGGCCTGGAGCGTCTACTGGGCGGCGGTCACGAGCTGGTGGTACTACGCGGCGCCGCTCTTCCACGCCAAGGGCGCCTCCGATGCACTGCTCGGGTTCGTGCTCGGCGGCGCCATGCTGGCGTCGTCGGGCTTCTCGTGGATCGGCGGGCGGATCGGCGAGCGGGTGCCGCTGACGGCGGCGGTCGCCGTCGCGTCGCTTGCGGCGGCGGTGGCGCTCGTCGCCGGCGCCGAGCTGCCCGGGCTCGCCGGCCCCGTCGTCCTGCTGATGGTGATCGCCGGTGCGCCCGAGCTCGTCTACGTGACGCTCTCGACGTACCTGCAGCACAACACGCGATCGGAGTACCGTGCGACGTCGATGTCGATCGCCGAGGGCTGCTTCTCGATCCAGATGCTCTGGCTCTTCCCGCTCACCGGGTTCGTGATCGAGCATCACGGCTATCCGCTTGGATTCGGCCTGTGCGCAGCGCTGATCATCGTCGGAGCGGTGATGTTCATCGCCTCGCAGCGGCTGCCCGGCCTCACGATCGGCGAGGAGCAGGAGGCGGCTGCGTGAGCGCGCTCGAGCTCGACCACGTCCTGATCGCGGTGACCGATCTGGACGAGGCCGGCCGCACGATCGAGGCGGGCTTCGGCGTGCGGTCGGTCGCCGGGGGCCGGCATCCGGGCTTCGGCACGGCCAACCGGATCGTGCCCCTCGGCAGCGCGTACCTCGAGCTCGTCGCCGTCGCCGATCCGGTCGAGGCGGCGGCGAGCGTGTTCGGACGCTGGGTCGCGGGTGCCGAGGCGGGGCGGCCGATGGGCTGGGCGGTACGCACGGACGACCTCGACGGGGTGGCACGCCGGCTCGGTCTGGCGGTCTCGCCCGGTTCGCGGGCGGCGCCGGACGGGAGGCTCCTTGCCTGGCGCACCGCGGGGCTCGAGCGGGCGGCGGCCGAGCCGCTGCTGCCGTTCTTCATCGAGTGGGGGGCGGGGACGCCGCACCCGGGCGGCGGGCTGGACGGACCCGGCATCGAGCGGCTCGTGCTCACGGGCGCGCAGGGCCGGCTCGAGGAGTGGCTCGGCGGCCTTCCGGACGGGGTCGAGGTGCGCCCCGGGCCGCCCGCCGTCAGCGCGATCGTGCTCGCCGGGCGTGCCACGCAGCCGATCGGCTGTCTCGAGAACCCGCCGGCGCCGTGAGCGCCCGATAGGGTGGGGCGGTGACCTACTCGCTCGTCGCCCGCGATCCCGACACCGGCCAGCTCGGAGCGGCCATCCAGTCGGCGGCGTTCACCGCCGGGGTGCACACGCTCTGGGTCGAGGCCGGTGTCGGTGCCGTCGCCACCCAGTCGTTCACGGATCCCTCGTACGGTCCGATGTGCCTGCTGGCGCTGCGGTCGGGCGCGACCGCCGCCGATGCCCTGGCCGGCGCGACCCGGCGCGATCGGCTCGCGCCCTATCGCCAGGTCGGCGTCGTCTCGGCCGCGGGAACGGCGGCCGCGTTCACCGGCAAGTCGTGTATCGCCGACGCAGGCCACGTGCATCGGAAGGACGTCGCCTGCCAGGCCAACATGATGGCGAGCGCGACCGTCTGGCCGGCGATGATCGACGCGTTTCGGGCCGCGAAGGGCACGCTGGCCGACAGGCTCGTGACGGCTCTGGAAGCCGCGCAGGCCGAGGGTGGCGACTGGCGCGGCCAGGAGGCGGGCCGCGTGCTCGTGGTCGCCGGCGAGCCGAGCGGGATGCCGTGGAAGGACGTCGTCTGCGACGTGCGCGTCGACAACCATCCCGAGCCGGTGGCCGAGCTGCGCCGGCTCGTGAGCCGCTCCCAGGCGCTGCGGGCGGGCTGGGCGCCCGATCCCGACGGCTCCGTGGCGGCGACGGTCGCGGCGGCGCGTGCGGCCGGTCTGGAGGAGGCCCACGTCGTGATCGCCGCGCTGCGCACCGCCGTGGTCACGGGAGAGGTCGACGAAGCGCGAGCGCATTTCGAGCGCATGATCGCGCTCGAGTCCCGTTACCTCGACCTGGTGCGGCGGCTGCCGGACGTCCCGCAGATGCTCGGCCTCGAGCCGGTGCTGCCGCTGCCGGGGGCGGCGGCGGTCAGCTCGCCCGGCGCAGGTCGCGCAGGATCTCGCGGGCCGCGTTCCGGCCCGGCCCGCCCGTGATGCCGCCGCCCGGGTGCGCCCCGGCGCCGCACAGGTAGAGGCCGCGCACGCCCATCCGGTGGCGGGCGAGCCCGATCACGGGCCGCCACGCGTAGAACTGGTCGAGCGCGGGCTCGGCGTGATAGAGGTGGCCGCCCGAGAGGCCGTACTCCGCCTCGATCCCGGCGGGGGTGAGCACCGCGGTGCTCGTGACCAGGCCGCCGAACCCTGGCGCGAGCCGCTCGAGCACGGCCAGGACGCGCTCGGCCACCTCGTCGGGGCCGGCCGCGTAGGGCACCCACTGGGCGAGCACGCTCATCCGGTGCCCGTCGCCGTTGCCCTCGTCGTGGAGCGTGGGGATGGTGGCCTCGATGGTCGGCTGCTCGCTCACCCGGCCGTACTTCCACGCGTCGAACGCCTGCTCGACGGCATCGACTCCGGGCGCGAACAGGAGCCGGCCGCCCAGCGCCGCCTCGTCGACGCCCGCGAATGCGGGCAGGCCGGTGAGCGCGAGATCGAGGCGGGCGGTCGCGCCGGGCGTGCGGATGTTGCCCGCCCGCCAGCGCAGTCGAGGCCCGGCGAGGACCGGGTCGAGCCAGCGCGTGAGCGCCGTCTTCGGGTCGACCGCGCACGCCACCACCGCCGCGGTGACCTGCTCTCCCGACGAGAGCTCGACCCCCTCGACGCGGCCGTCGCGCGTCAGCACCGACACCACCTCGGCGCCCGTGCGCACCTCGGCCCCGGCGACGCGGGCAGCGCCGGTCAGCGCCCCGGCGAACGCGGACGGGCCGCCGCGCACGAACGCCGTCTGGCCGGCGGCGCCGCCGTCGTTTCCGGCCGAGTCCGCGAGGAGCACGAGCCCCGTCCCGGCCGACCATGGGCCCATCGCGGTGAAACGTGTGCCGCGGGCGGCGAGGGCGGCGCGCACCGAGTCGTCGCCGAACCACTCGCCGACGAGGTCTGCGACCGGCATCGGAACGACGCGGGTGAGCTCGCGGGCCGCACGCGGGCCGAGCCGGCGATAGGCGCGGGCCAGGCGCAGTCCTGCGGCCGCGTCTGCGAAGGATGCCCGGTCGAGCCGCGGCGGGGTGGAGGCGGCCACCTCGGCCACGAAGCCGGCCAGCTCGCGCACGTGGGCGTCGAAGCGCGGGTAGGCATCGGCATCGGCGGGTGCGATCGGCCGCAGGCCGTCGGCGGTGCGCTTTGGATCGGCCCAGAACGTCAGCGCGGGGCCGTGCTCGCGCAGCGCCACCATGCGCACGTCGGGCCGGTGCAGGTCGAGGCCGTGAGCGGGCAGGTCGAGGTCGTCGATCACCGTCTGCTGCAGCCGGCCGGCCGTCGGGAACACCTCGGCCAGGCCGCCGACGGCGGCCCGGCGCTCGAGCACGGCCACCCGCTGGCCGGCCTGCGCCAGATAGGCGGCGCACACGAGCCCGTTGTGGCCGCCGCCGGCGACGATGACGTCAAAGTCGGGCACGCACGCCCTTTCGCCGGCCGCGCTCGCGCAGCAGCTCGAGCGCCGCGATCCGCCCCGGCGCGCCCATCAGACCGCCACCCGGGTGTGCTCCCGACCCGCAGATCCAGAGGCCGTCGACCGGCGTGCGGAAGCGCGCCCAGCCCGGTACCGGCCGGTTGAAGAAGAGCTGCTCGAGCGACAGCTCGCCCTGGAAGATGTTGCCCTCGGTGAGGCCGATCCGCTGCTCGATGTCGAGCGGCGTCAGCACCTGGCGGCCCACGATCAGGTCGCGGATGTTCGGGGCGCGCTCGGCGATGGTGTCGATGACCGTGTCGCCGAACGCCTCGCGCGCGGTGTCGTCCCAGCCGTCGTCGCCGGCCAGGTGGTACGGCGCGTACTGCACGAAGCAGCTCATGACGTGCTTCCCGGGCGGCGCCATCGCGGGGTCGACGAGCGTCGGGATGATCGTGTCGATGTAGGGCCGGGCCGAGAAGCGGCCGTACTTGGCGTCGTCGTAGGCGCGCTCCATGTAGTCGACCGACGGCGAGAAGCTGATCGCGCCGCGCAGGTGCTCGCCCCGGCCGGGCAGGCAGGTGAACTCGGGCAGGCCGTCGAGGGCGAGGTTGACCTTGCCCGACGAGCCGCGGAACTTGAACCGGGCCAGGTCGGCCTCGAACTCGGGGTCGAGCGTGCCCGGCTCGAGCAGGCCCTGGAACGTCACCCGCGGGTCGGCGCTCGAGAGCACCGTATCGGCCTCGAGCTGCTCGCCCGACACGAGCGTGACGCCCGTCGCCCGGCCGCCGCGCACGTCGATGCGCGCGACCTCGGCCTCGGTGCGGATCTCGGCGCCGTGCGATCGCGCGGCGGAGGCGATCGCGAGGCTGACGCCGCCCGTGCCGCCGCGGGGGATGCCCCAGGCGCGGAAGGCGCCGTCGATCTCGCCCATGTAGTGGTGCAGGAGCACGTAGGCGGTGCCGGGCGAGCGCACGCCCTGGAAGGTGCCGATGATGCCCGAGGCCGACATGGTCGCCTTCAGCGGGTCGGTCTCGAACCACTGGTCGAGGAAGTCGGCCGCGCTCATCGTCATCAGCTGGATGAACGCGTCCTTGAGCCGCCGCGGCAGCTCGGCGAAGCTGCGGCCGAGCGTGCGCAGCGGCAGCCACTGGCGCGGGTCGATGCGGCCCTGGTCGGGCGGCACGGCCGAGAGGATCGGCTTCACGAACCGGGCCATCTGCGCCATGGCGATCCCGTACTCGTCGTAGGCCTCGGCGTCTGCGAGCGACCAGCGGCGCAGCTCCCGAAGCGTGCGAGCGTGATCGTTCACGCGCCACAGGTAGTCGCCGTCGAGCGGCGTGAACGTGCCGTCGAGCGGCAGGATCTCGAGGCCGTGGCGCGGCAGCTCGAGGTCGCGGACGATCTCGGGGCGAAGCAGCGAGACGACATAGGAGGCGACGCTGAAGCGGTAGCCGGGCACGATCTCCTCGGTGACGGCGGCCCCGCCGAGCACGTCGCGCCGCTCGAGCACGCAGACGCGCATGCCCGCGCGGGCGAGGTAGCCGGCCGTGACGAGGCCGTTGTGGCCGCCGCCGATCACGATTGCGTCGTATCGCTCCGCCATGATCGGGCGATGCTAGATGATCAGGCCGGGTCGACCGGCTCGCACCCACAGCCCCGAGCCCACTCGGCGAGCGTGCGCCCGTCGAGCGCCCGCTCGTGCCGGAACGCCTCGAACACGTGCCCGAGGCCTGCGTGCTCGAGCAGGCCGGCGAGCCGCTCGCAGTCGCGCGCCGCCCACCCTTCGGCATCCGCGCCGTCCCGGGCCTGGCGCCGAAGCCGCTGCGGCGTGGCCGACTCGAAGGCGTGGGTGCGGCGGCCCTCGGCGTCGACGAGGAACCAGCGCGCGTTCAGGAAGCCGTCGAGTGTCTCGCGGGCGGACTCCTCGTCGTCGGACGCGACGACGATCGCATAGCCGCCAATCGGGCGTGAGATGCCGACCAGGGCGCCGATGCCGATCGGCGGGTCGACCACCGCGCAGCGGATCCCGTTCGCGCGCAGGAGCTCGGCCCCCTCGTCGGCGCCGGGCCGGGTCTCGAAGGTGGCGACGGGGATCGTGGTGTCGGTCATCGACGTCCCATGGCGGTCGGCCGATGCTAGCGGTGGCCGCCCCCCGCGCCTGTCCGGACCCCTAAACTGCCCGACGTGAGCGTCGGCACCCCCTTCCACGAACGCACAGCCCCGTTGAACCGCAAGCTTGTCTGGGGCGAGTGGGCCGGCTACGCCGCGGCCGCGGTCTACGCCGACCATCACGACATCGAGTACAACGCGATCCGCCAGGCCGCCGGGCTGATCGACGTCTCGCCGCTCCACAAGTACCTCGTGTCGGGTCCTGACGCACTCCGGCTCGTCGACCGCGTCATCACGCGCGACGCGACCCGGCTCGCCGTCGGCCAGGTGCTCTATACGCCGTGGTGCGACGAGCGCGGCAAGGTGATCGACGACGGCACGGTCGCGCGGCTGGATGAGACGAGCTTCCGCTGGACGGCCGCCGACCCGTGCTACCGCTGGCTCGGGATGAACTCGGCCGGGCTCGACGTCGAGGTCAAGGACGTCACCGACACGGTCGGCGCGCTCGCGCTGCAGGGCCCGCGCGCGCGGGCGGTGCTCGAGGCCGCGAGCGGGGCGGACTGGTCGGACGTCGCCTACTTCCGCCGCCGGCCGGCGACCATCGCGGGCATCGAGGTCGACGTGACCCGCACGGGCTACACCGGCGATCTGGGCTACGAGGTCTGGGTCGACGCGGGCGACGCGCCGGCGCTCTGGGACGCGCTGATCGAGGCGGGCTCCGACCACGGCCTGCGCCCCGTCGGCATCCGGGCGATGGACGTCGCCCGCGTCGAGGCTGGCCTGGTGCTGCTCGAGGTCGACTACACGAGCGCACGCGTCGCGCTGAGCGCCGAGCACGAGTACACGCCGAACGAGATCGGCCTGGGCCGGCTCGTGAACTTCGAGAAGGCCGACTTCGTCGGTCGCCGCGCGCTGCTCGCCGAGCGCGACGGCGGCGTCGCCGGGCGGCAGCTGACGGGCGTCGAGCTCGACTGGCTCGGCATCGAGTCGGCGTTCGCCCGGCACGGGCTCGCGCCGGCCGTGCAGGCCACCGTGAACCGCGACCCGACCCCGATCTTCTACGCCGGCGGTCAGGTCGGCCGCGCGACGAGCACGTGCTGGTCGCCGACGCTCAAGAAGATGATCGCGCTCGCGTCGCTCGGCCCGGGGCTGCGGCCGAACGCGCCGCTCGAGGTCGAGTGGACGGTCGAGGGCGAGCGCGGCCGGGTCGCGGCGCGGATCGTCGACCTGCCCTTCCTCGACCTCGAGCGGCGCCGCGCGCCGTAGGCGGCCGATCCCCATAGAGTTCGGGCATGCCGGCAGCGCGAAAGATGATCGCCGAGAACCGCAAGGCCCGCCACGACTTCCACATCCTCGAGCGGCTCGAGGCGGGCATCGCGCTCACGGGCACCGAGGTGAAGTCGCTGCGCGACGGCGGTGGCAACATTCGCGAGGCCTACGCCCAGCTGCACCACGGCGAGGTGTTCCTGGTCGGGGCGAATATCGCCCCCTACCGCCAGGGCAACCTGCAGAACCACGAGCCCACCCGCGATCGCAAGCTGCTCCTGCACCGCCACGAGATCGAGCAGCTGGGGCGCAAGGTGGCGGAGCGGGGGATGACGCTCGTGCCGCTGCAGCTCTACTTCGCCGACGGCAAGGTGAAGCTCGAGCTGGGCCTGGCCCGGGGCAAGGAGGGTGTGGACAAGCGCCACGCGATCGCCGAGCGCGACGCCAAGCGGCAGATGGACCGGGCCATGCGCGGCGTGGAGCGGCAGCGGCGATGAGGGT
>DASXZF010000274.1:0-11817 GCA_036502065.1 Gaiellales bacterium | reverse complement strand
AGCTCCCCGGCGAGACACTGTCGCGGCGGCCGGGTTCCTTGCAGAATCCTTGCGAGGACGAACCGCGCGATCAGGGGCCGCGTATACATCATGCGTGGACGTGACCCTGATCGCGGTGGCCGCGGTTGCCGGCCTCGCCACCTTCCTCTCGCCGTGTGTGCTGCCGGTGCTGCCGGTGGTGGCCGCCGCGTCGACGACCGGTGGGCGGCGCCGGCCGGTCGGCATCGCCGTCGGCCTCGCGATCGCGTTCGTGATCTTCACGCTGCTCGCATCGCGGATCCTCTCGGCGCTCGGCCTGCCCCAGGACCTGCTGCGCAACCTCGCCATCGCCCTGCTCGCGGTCGCGGGCGTGGCGCTGCTCGTGCCGGCGCTGGGCGAGTGGCTCGGCCGCGCCTTCACGCCGATCGCGACCCGAGCCGGCAGCCGCCTCGCCACCGGCAAGGGCTTCTGGTCGGGCGTCGGCCTCGGCGCGGGACTCGCCCTCGTCTGGACGCCGTGCGCGGGCCCGATCCTGGCGGCGGTGAGCGCTCTCAGCGCCGAGCGGCGGATCTCGCCCGAGCTCGTCGCGATCACCGTGGCGTACTCGGCCGGCGCGACGGTGCCGATCTTCGCGCTCGCCCTGCTCGGCCGGCGCGCGACCGCCCAGATCGCGCGCGTCCGGTCGGCCGGCACCACCGTGCGCCGGGTCTCGGGCGCCGTGCTGATCGCCGCGGCGTTCCTGTTCACGACCGACATCCCCACCCAGCTCGCCGCCAGCGCCCCCGGCTACGTCTCGGCGATCCAGGGCGTCGAGCGGTCGCACTCGATCGCCGGCGACCTGCGCCACCTGTCGGCGAACTCGAAGAACGCCCCGTCGGCGGTCGCCGCGGGCAACTCGCCCGACACGCTGAAGAACTTCGGCCCGGCTCCGAACTTCGCCGGCATCACCAAATGGATCAACACGCCCGGATCGACGCCGCTGTCGCTGCCGAGCCTGCGCGGCAAGGTCGTCCTGATCGACTTCTGGACGTACTCGTGCGTGAACTGCATCCGCACGTTGCCCTACCTGAAGGCCTGGTATGCGCGCTACCACCGCGACGGCCTCGTGATCGTCGGCGTGCACACGCCGGAATTCGCGTTCGAGCATGTCGTCTCGAACGTCGAGCGGGCCGTCCACGAGCACGGCATCCGCTATCCGGTCGCCGTCGACGACAACTATGCGACCTGGGACGCGTGGGCGAACCAGTACTGGCCGGCGGACTACCTGATCGACCGAAACGGCGACGTCCGCGACGCGCACTTCGGCGAGGGCGACTACACCCAGACTCAGGACGACATCCGGCTCCTGCTCGGCGAGCGCGGCACCGGCCCGATGGCGCACGCCCGCGACGCGATCACCCCGTCGACCAGCGTGCAGACTCCCGAGACGTACCTGGGCACCTACCGCGCGGCCGGCTACGCGCACCCCGTCCACGCGGGCCACGACGTCGACTACGGGGCGCCCGCCGCGCCGCCGGTGAACGGCGTCGCGCTGGCGGGCCACTGGGACGTCGAGAGCCACCAGATCGTCGCCGGCGCCGGGGCGCACCTGCTCTTCACCTACGTCGCCCCGCGCATCTATCTGGTGGCGGCTCCGCCGGCGGGGGG
The DNA here is from genome assembly GCA_036502065.1 of Gaiellales bacterium. Classification (GTDB taxonomy): domain Bacteria; phylum Actinomycetota; class Thermoleophilia; order Gaiellales; family JAICJC01; genus JAICJC01. Next base: position 10,191 of record DASXZF010000274.1, on the reverse strand, counting down.
CGCTGCCACGCTCGGCGTCACGGTCGACGGCAAGGCCCACGCCCGGGTGCGCGTGCCCGACGACGACCTCTACCAGCTCGCGCACCTGCCCTCGGCGGGGCCGCACACGCTCGTCCTCTCCGTCCCGGCCGGGACCACCCTCTACTCGTTCACGTTCGGCTAGGGCCGGTAGGGCGACGGCCGGTCGACCCAGATCCGGCGCTCGCCGTCGGTGATGCGGTAGTCGTTGATGCTGGCGTCGCGGCGGCGCATGTAGCCGAGCTCGTCGAACTCCCAGTGCTCGTTGCCGTGGCTGCGCCACCACTGGCCGGAGGGGTCGTGGCTCTCGTACTCGAACCGCACCGAGATGCGGTTCTCGGTGAAGCACCAGAGCTCCTTGCGCAGGCGGTAGGAGAGCTCCCCCTGCCACTTGCGGGTGAGGAACTCGACGATCGCGTCGCGGCCCTGGAAGAACTCGTCGCGGTTGCGCCACGCGGAGTCGGGTGAGTAGGCCGACGAGACGCGCACCGGGTCGCAGCTGTTCCAGGCGTCCTCGGCGGCCTGCACCTTCTTGCGCGCCGTCTCCTCGGTGAACGGGGGCACGGGCGGGCGCGGGTCCATGCGCCGCAGCCTACTGCCGCCGCGTCTGTCCGGCCACGGTACGCGCCGGTCTCACGGCTTATACTCGCGAGGTCGCGGCCGAACGGACGATCGACCGCGACGAGCGCCCGCTTCACAACCATCGCACCGGGGGGTACCGATGAGCGTCGACACACATCTCGAGCCCGCAGCGGGGATGTCTCGCCGGGCGCTGATGCAACGGGCGGGTGCGCTCGGACTGGGGCTTCCGGCTGCCTCGCTCCTGCTCGAGGCATGCGGCGGGTCGAGCTCGGGCTCCTCGGCACCGGCGTCAAGCGCGTCGGGCCCGCCCACCGGCACGGCGATCCTGAACAACTATCCGGGCTGGATCGGCAAGCACAACATCGCCGACTTCGAGGCGAAATATCCGGGCGCCCACATCAAGATGGTCACGAGCGCCTCGTCGAGCAATGCCGAGGTCGTGCTGCAGATGAAGAGCGGCGAGTTCGACATGATGCTCGCCGACGCGACCGACGACGGCCAGGCATCGGCCGCGGGCCTGGTCGCGCCGCTTGACTGGAGCAAGATCCCGAACATCAAGAACGTCTCGTCCCACTTCCGCAAGGGCTATCCGTGGGGGATCCCGACCGACTACGGCAAGGTCGGGATCGGCTACCGGCCCGACATCGTGGGCGAGAAGATCACGAGCTGGCACGACGTCTGGCGGCTCGCGCCCAAGTTCTCGGGCCAGGTCGTGTTCATCGACCTCGAGCGCGACTGCATGGGCTCGACGCTGAAGTACCTGGGCTACTCCTGCAACACCACCGACCAGGGCCAGCTCGACGCGTGCAAGAACGCCCTGATCCAGATCAAGCCGCACCTGCAGGGCTTCCTGAACACGAACGTCGGCCAGGGGCTCGTGAACGGCTCGACCGCGATCGCGATGGACTGGGACTACGACGTGGTCGTGAACAAGGGCAAGCAGCCGAAGATCGAGTGGGTGGCGCCGACCGAGGGCATGCACGCCTACCTCGAGGGCTTCACCGCGGTCAAGACCACCAAGAACCTGCCGCTCGTCGAGGAGTTCATGAACTTCTTCCTCGACCCGCACCAGTACGCCGACTTCGTGAACACGACGGGCACCGCGTACGTCATGCCGGCCGCGTCGCCGTTCATCCAAAAGGCGATCTCGACGAGCCCGATTCTGCTGCCGACCCAGTCGGTGATCGCGAACGTCGAGTTCGACCACTACCTCGGCGCCACCGGCACCGAGGAGTGGGCCAACGTGTGGCAAGAGGTGAAGGCGGCGTAGCCTCGGCACCGGTTGAACGAGCGGCGGCGGCGCCGTCGCGCGCATGGACGGGCCGGGCGCTGCGCCACCTGCTCGTCCTGCCCACGGCGGTGCTGACGATCGTCTGCTTCGTCATCCCGCTGGCCCTGATCGCGGTCTACTCGCTCGGGTCCGAGAACCTCGTCACGTTCAACGTCTTCTTCGGCTGGACGACGGCGAACTACCGCGGCTTTGCCTCGTCGCTCTACCTGCACACGCTGCTTCGCAGCCTCGTGCTGTCGGTCGCGACGACCGGCGCCTGCGCGATCCTCGGGCTCGCCCTCGCCTACTTCATCTCGCGCCAGCCGCCGCGGGTGCAGCGCCTGCTCCTGGCCGGGGTGATCCTGCCGTTCTGGACGAGCTTCATCGTGCGCACCTACTCGTGGGTCGACCTGCTCCAGAACCTGGGGCCGATCGATCGGCTCGCGGGCGCGCTCGGGCACGGCGGCCACATCAACATCCTGTACACGCCGACGGCGATCGGGATCGGGATCGTGTACTCGTACCTGCCGCTGATGGTGCTGCCGATCTACGTCGCGCTCGAGCGGATCGACCCTGCCCTCTTCGACGCCGCCTCCGACCTCGGCGCCTCGCCGCTGCGCCAGTTCCGCCGGGTGGTGCTGCCGCTCGCGCGGCCCGGGCTGATCGCCGGGATCATCATCGTCGGCGTGCCCGCGATCGGCGAGTACGTCATCCCCGAGATCCTCGGCGGCGGCAAGACACTGATGGTCGGAAACATCATGGCGAATCAGTTCCTCGAGACCGGCGACTACCCGTTCGGCTCGGCGCTTGCGGTGTCGCTGATGGCCGTGCTGCTCGTGTTCCTGTTCGTGCTGCGGCGGGCGCAGCCGCCGCTGGAGGCTCCGTGAACATCCGCCGGCACCCGATCGCCGCCGTCCTCAGCATCCTGATCCTCGGGTTCCTGTGGCTGCCGCTGATCGCCGTTGCGATCAACTCGTTCAACACCGACACGATCATGGCGGGGTGGGGCGGAGGGACGGCGAACTGGTACCGCCTCGCCTTCTCCGACGAGAACGTCCGCTCCGGTCTGCGAACGACGCTCGTGATCGCGACGCTCTCGACGATCGTCTCGCTCGTCGTGGCCGTCTCGGGCGCGCTCTGGTGGCGGCGGGCGCCGCGCAAGGCGCGGGCGGTCTACGACGGGTTCGTCTACGCGCGCATCATCCTGCCCGAGGTCGTCTTCGCGACGTCGCTCTTCTTCCTGTTCCTGAAAGTGCACTTCACGCTCGGCCTGACGGCCATCGTGATCGGCCACTCCGTCTGGAACTCGGCCTACGCCACCGTGATCATCCAGGCCCGTCTGGTCGACCTCGATCCCGCGCTCGAGGAGGCGGCCGCCGATCTCGGCGCGACGCCGTGGCGGGCCTTCCGGCGGGTGACGCTGATGACGCTCCTGCCGGCGATCGTCGCCGCCGGCCTGCTGGCGTTCACGTTCTCGTTCGACGACGTCGTCACGTCGTTCTTCCTGCAGGGCACGTCCAACTCACCGCTTCCGATCGTGATCTTCGGGATGATCCGCTTCCGCATCACGCCCGAGATCAACGCGATCGGCGTGATGGTGATGCTCTTCACCGTGGCCCTGATGAGCCTGGCCGTGACGACGCTCGTCGCGGCCGGGGCGGTCGGCCGCTCGGCCCGGCGGGGCGGCGGCATCGCGAGCCTCTACCGCGCATGAGCACCGCCGCCGTCAGCCTCGATGCGGTGGCCAAGAGCTTCGGCGACCTCGTCGCCGTGCGCGAGCTCTCGCTCGACATCGAGGAGGGCGAGTTCTTCTCGCTGATCGGCCCGTCCGGCTGCGGCAAGACGACGACGCTGCGCATGATCGCCGGCTTCGAGGAGCCGACGTCGGGGCTGATCCGGGTGGCCGGGCAGGACATGAACGGCGTGCGCCCGTACCGGCGGCCCGTGAACACCGTCTTCCAGAGCTACGCCCTCTTCCCGCACCTGGACGTCTTCGAGAACGTCGCGTTCTCGCTCAGGGAGGCACGGCGGCCGCGGGCCGAGGTGCGCGAGCGCGTGGCCGAGGCGATCGCGCTCGTGCAGCTCGAGGGCCGAGAGCGCGCGCGCCCTCGTCAACCGGCCGGCCGTGCTCCTGCTCGACGAGCCGCTGGGCGCGCTCGATCTGAAGCTGCGCACCGAGATGCAGGTGCAGCTGAAGGATCTGCAACGCGCCGTCGGCATCACCTTCTGCTACGTCACCCACGACCAGTCCGAGGCGTTCTCGATGTCCGATCGCGTGGCCGTGATGAACCACGGCGTGCTCGAGCAGGTGGGCAGGCCCGAGGACGTCTACCGGCGGCCGCAGACGAGCTTCGTCGCCGACTTCGTGGGGGCGGCGAACCGCCTGACCGCGAAGGTCGTCGCCGTCGAGGGCGAGCGCTACCGGATCGCCGTCGACGGCGTCGGCGAGCGGTCGGCCGCCGGCCCCGCCGGGCTCGCCCCCGGACAGCGGGCGATGCTCGTGGTCCGGCCGGAGGACGTGCGGCTGGGGGCGGCGGGCGCGCTGCGGGCAGCGGTCACCGACGTCGCGTTCCTGGGATCGCAGCGGCTGCTGCGGCTGGAGTCGCCTGCCGCCGGACCGCTCTCGGCCATCGGATCGGGTCACGACTCGCCGATCGAGCGCGGCGCCGAGGTCGGTGTCGAGTGGGACGACGCGGCCGCGTGGGTCGTCCCGGCGCCCGCCGGCTGAGCGTTCTCCAATTTGCATCCATTGCGGTCGCGCGGACGGTGGTAGCGTCATCCCGCACAATCGACCGACCCTTCCAACAGGAGATCCGATATGCCGGTGCTCGTGATCATGGACATCGAGGGAGCAACGATCGATCAGTACGACCAGGTTGACGCGTTGATGGGCGGCACGTCGGCCGAGAACGCGCCGCCGGGCCTCATCAGCCACACGGCCGGCGCGACCGAGACGGGGCTCTTCGTGGCCGACGTGTGGGAGTCTGCCGAGGCGATGCAGCAGGCCTTCGAGACGCATCTCGGCCCGGCGCTCGCGCAGGTGGGTGTCCCGGCGACGCCCCCGCGGATCCTGCCCGTGCACAACCACCTGCATGGCCAGGGCGACGAGGCCGGCGTCATCGTGTTCGTCGAGATCGAGGGACTGTCAGCGGCGGACTACGACGGCCTGACCGACGACATCGCCGCCCACGCCGGCGACGGGAGCGGCCATCCGGCCGTCTCGCATATCGCCGCGATCACCGACGACGGCTTCGTGGCGGTGGATGTGTGGGCCTCCGAAGAGGAGTTCGGCCGGTTCGCCCAGGAGGAGCTCATGCCGCGGGCGGGCGAGCGCATGGGGGACGTGAAGCCCCGCTTCGCTCGTGTCCACAAGCACGTGCCGGTGAAGACCCCCGTCAAGAGCTGACCTATGTGCCGTCGCGCGGGATCCGCTCGCGCCAGCGTCTCCGGTGCAGGCGGACCCCGTCGCGGCGCACGTCGAGCTCGAGGTCGACGACGAACTCGGTCGCGGTCGCGCTGAAGCGCCCGCGTGCCCGCGCCTCGACATCGTGCTCGGACGTCCGTACCCGCAGCCGCGTGCGACCCTCGGCGCGCGCCGACAGCGGATCGTCGTCAAGCGCGGAGGTGTGGTAGCGGTGCGCCTCCTCGCACAGCATGCCGTCCTCGGGCAGCTCGAACGCGGAGTGGTCAGACGCGTCCACGCCGCACCGGCCGGTGATGACATCCGTCGTGATCCGCCATGTGGAGGGCCGGTCGTGCCCCACGGCCTCCGGCGCCGTCACGGGGACGATGTCGTCCTCGGCGGCGTACGGCGCGGCGTCGGCCGGGAGGCCGGGCAGGGCGAGCTCGACGGCGGTCGTGACCGCCAGGTCGTGGTGGCCCGGGAGCGGCCACAGGCAGGGCCAGTCGTTCGCCGCCACCGCGACCCGGATCCGATGCCCCGGCCGGAACCGCCATCCCGTGGCCATCAGCGGCAGCTCGACCATCGCCGGGCCGTCACAGTCGACGACGACGGCGCCGCGCGTGACCGGCGCGGACTCGCCCGACGGCGCGACGTCGTTCAGCTTCACCGAGACGATCGCCCGCGGGCCGGGGTGGTCGATGCCGAAGCGCACCACCGGCGCGCCGAGCACCTCGACCGGCGCGGCGAGCGCAGCGGACGTGACGCACAGGCTGCGCGCCTCGTCGGCGCGCTGGTCGGCGAACTGGCCGTGCTCGGGGGGCGGCGGGCACCAGTTGCCGGTGGCAAGGCCGACCGTCGCCGACGCCGGTGCGACGCCCGCGGCGCCCAGCGTGAGCACCGTCTCGCTGCAGCGGCCGGGCCACGCATCGCTCCCGTGCCAGCTCCCGCTGACCTCGGCGTGGGGGGCGGCCGTCGAGTCGAACTCGCCGATGAAGAAGACGCTGCGCGGCCGCGCGGTGGCGGCCCCGTCGGCCAGGTGAGTCTGGAAGAACCGGATCAGCTCGGCCATGAACGGGTGCCGCGGCGCGGGCACGCCGCGGTCGGGCGCGTAGTGCGCCCACGGCCCGGCCAGGAGCTGCCACGTGCCCTCGAGCCGCTGCGCCATCCGCAGCCCCGCCGTGCGGTAGCCGTCGCGCCAGCCGCTGACGATGAAGACGGGGCAGCGGATGCGGTCGTACTCCGGGCGCAGCGAGCCGTTGCGCCAGAACGGCCCGTCGCGCTGCTCCCGCAGCCACCGCAGCACCCAGGGCGGCGTTCGCTCGATCCGGTCGATCCAGCGCGGCTCGTCGCTCGCCGAGCCGGGCGGGAGCGCGTTCATCGCGATCATCCGGATCGGGTAGTTCGTGAGCTCGAATGCGCACACGGCGCCGCCGTCGTAGTGCATGTCGGCGGTGAAGCGATCGTCTGTCGCATAGACGGGCGCGATCGCGGCCAGCGCCGGCGGGTTGCGGGCGGCGAGCTGGATGCACGAGAAGCCGCCGTAGGACTTGCCCCACGCCCCGACCCGCCCCGTGCACCATTCCTGCTCGGCGATCCAGGCGACCGCCTCCACACCGTCGCGCTGCTCGGCCTCGGTGTACTCGTCCTCGGCGACGCCCTCCGAGCTGCCGGTGCCGCGCACGTCGAGGCGCACACAGGCGAAGCCGGCCTCGACGAGGGTCACGTTCTGGCCGCGGTCCTGCGGCGCGCGCAGGTCGTCCTTGCGGTAGGGGATGTGCTCGAGCAGCGCCGGGAACCGGCCGGGGCGGTTCGGCCGGTAGACGTCGGCCGAGAGGCGCACGCCGTCGCGGACGGTGATGCCGACGTCGCGCTCGACCAGCACCCGGCCGCCGGCCAGCGTGAGCGGGGCGCGAATGCCTACCGACCTCCGGACGCGGCCTTGCGCGCGCGCCCCCAGCCCTCGAGGCCCGAGATCAGGTCGTGGAGCGGCTTCGTGCCGCCGCCGACGGCGAGGCCGGTGACGACCACGTCGATGTAGCGCGACACGCTCGTGTCGCCGATCATGTGCAGGACGCCGAAGCCGAAGAACCCGCATGCCGTCATCGCGAGCGCAGAGGCAAGCCCCCAGCAGATCGCGGCCCGGTTCGGGCGCAGCGACGGGTCGGCGTGCGTGTCGCCGCCGAGCTGCAGGAAGTGGTTGACCGGCTCGAGGAGCCGCTCGATCGCCTGTGCGAGCGCGTACAGCGACGCGAACCCGCCGAGGCCGGCGATCGGCACCGTCGAGGGCGGGTTGCGGTAGTGCAGGAAGAGCATGCCGACGATCGCCCCGACCACGGCCATCCCGAGCGCGATGAGCCACGCCTGGGTCAGCGGGTCAAGCGGCGACTGATCCGCCGGCTCCTGCGCGGCCGCCGGCTCCGGAGCCGCGGGCTGTGCTCGCCTCGGTGCGTTCGGCATCCCGGTCCGTATAACAGCCGGGTGCGGGGCCTGTCAAACGGCGGCCGCATCGCAATTGGCATTTGCGACACATGCCAATTGGCCGGCCCGGGAGGATCGGTGCGCGCCACTTGGCGGTGTGAGCGAGTGCCAATTGGCGTGTGCGGGCGCGTGTCACTTGGCCGTGCGCGCGGATGCCAATTGCGCCAGACGGCGCCCTACGCCCCGACCCGCGGAATCCGCTCGTTGAAGCGCCGCTCGGCAAAAAGCCGGCCGTCGATGTGGACGCGCAGCCGCACGTCGGCCAGGAAGTGCTCGGGCGTTGCACCGAACCGGCTGTCGGCGCGGGTGACGACGTCGAGGCCGGGCCGGCGCAGGCGGAAGCGGCGGTAGCCCGAGACGCGGGCCGAGAGCGGATCGTCGTCGCGGGCCATCGTCACCCTGCGCGCCGACTCGTTGTACCAGAGGCCCTCGGCCGGGATCTCGTGCCGATCGGCGACCGACGTGTCGATGCCGGACTCGCCGGTCATCACGTCGTCGAGCACCCGCCAGGTCGAGCGCCCGGAGGTGCGCGCGCCCGGCTGGGCGATCGTCACCTTGTGCTCGTCGGCCGGCGCGTACGGCCGCGCGTCGGCCGGGAGACCGGGCAGGGCAAGCTCGACGGGCGATGTGATCGCCAACGGACGCAGCTCCGGGAGCGGCCACAGGTGCGGCCAGTCGTTCACGGCCACGGCCACTCGCAGCCGGTGGCCGGCGCCGAACCGCCATCCGGTCGCGAGCAGCGCGATCTCGACTGCCGTCTCGCCCTGCGGCCTGATCAGGGCGGCACCGCGGGTGACCGGAGCCGACGACCCGTCCGGCGCGACGTCCTGCAGCTTGACCGAGATGATCGTCGCTCCGGCATGGCGGACGCTGAAGCGGGCCACCGGAATGCCCAGCACGGAGACCGGCTCGGGGAGCGGGGCCGTATCGAAGCAGGCGCTTCTCGCGTCGTCGCGGCGCTGGTCGAGGAACTGGCCGTGCGCCGGCGGCGGCGGGCACCACTGGCCCGTCATGACCCCGACGGTCACGCTCGCGGGGGCGGTTGCCGGCGCGCCGACGCGCAGGTGCGTCGTCTCGCGGCCCGCCGGCCAGGCCGCGCTCGAGAGCCACTCGCCCGACACCGTCGTGTGCGGACGGGAGGGCGAGTCGCGCGCGCCGACCCACGTCACCGCCCGGGGGCGGCCGGCGTCGGCGCCCGACCCGCCACCGGCGGCGTGCCGGTGGAAGAACCGCGCCATCTCGGCCAGGAACGGGTAGGTGGGTCCGGGCCGCCCCCGATCGGGCAGCACGTGCGCCCACGGCCCGGCGAGCAGCTCCCAGGGAGCGTGCAGGCGCTCCGCCATCCGCACCGCCGCCGACCGGTAGCCGTCGCGCCAGCCGGCCACGATCAGCACGGGGCAGGTGATGCGGTCGTAGCCGGGCCGCAGCGAGCCGTTGCGCCAGTACGGGCCGTCCAGCTGCTCGCGCATCCACGCGATCACCCATGCCGGCGTCTCGGCGATGCGCTCGCGCCAGGCCGCGTCGAAGGACTCGTCGCGCTCACCCAGCCGGGGCAGCGCATTCATCGCGACCATCTCGGTCGGGTAGGCGGGCAGGCTGCTCCCGTTCAGCGCGCCGCCGTCGAAGTGCATGTCGTCGGTGTAGCGGTCGTCGGTGGCATACACCGGGGCGATCGCGCACAGCGACGGCGGTCGCTGCGCGGCGAGCTGGATGCACGTGAAGCCGCCGTAGGAGACGCCCCACGACGCCACCGCGCCCGTGCACCATTCCTGGCGCGCGATCCACTCGACCACGTCGTAGCCGTCGTGCTGCTCGGCCTCGGTGTACTCGTCCTCGGCGACACCGCCCGAGGTGCCGGTGCCGCGGACGTCCAGGCGCACGCACACAAACCCTGAGTTCGCGAGGAACACGTTCTGCGACCGGTCCTCGATCGCCCGCAGGTCGTCCTTGCGGTAGGGGATGTGCTCGAGCACCCCCGGGAACCGCCCCTCGCGGTTGGGCCGGTAGACGTCGACCGACAGCCGCACGCCGTCACGCACCACGACGCCCACATCCTGCTCGAGCAGCACGCGGCCATCGTCGAGGGCGAGGATCCGGCTCAAGGATGCGACGCTAGCACGGGCGTCGTATGATCGACTCAGGATGACCGCTTCTGATCGCGAACAACGCAGCACCCGTCGCGGGGTCGTGCAGCGGGCCGCGCTCGGCGTTGCCGCCGGGGTGGTCGCAACCGGGCGGCGCTCGCCGGCCGCCGCCCGGGCGGCGGCCGGCGGCCGGATCGTCATCATCGGCGCGGGCGTCGCCGGGCTCATGTGCGCGCACCGGCTGACGCAGCGCGGCATGCGCTGCGTCGTCTACGAGGCGTCAGACGGCGTCGGCGGGCGCACGAAGACGCTGCGCGGCTACTTCGCCGAGGGCCAGATCATCGAGCAGGGCGGTG
>DASXZF010000273.1:0-11518 GCA_036502065.1 Gaiellales bacterium | reverse complement strand
GCTCCGGCGAGACCCACAGGTGCTCGAGGACGCAGACACCCTCGCCGGGCGGCAGGATCTCGGCCCAGCCGATCGCTCGTCCGTCCACCTCGGCAACGAACGCGTGCGCGCTCGCCAGCCGACCGGGCGAAAGGTCGAGCGACGCCGCCCAGGCGTGCACGCGCTCGGGCTCGTAGCCCCACACGCCCTTGGCCGCGGCAGCGATCTCGCGCAGCCGCTCGCCCTCGGCCGGATCGGCGGGCCGGATGACCATTGGAGCACCCTAACCAGGCGGCTCCGACGGCGGCGGCGAGGACTAGATTCTCCCTCCGATGGCCACGACCACGCCCCCCACCGTGCTGCACCTCTCGCTGATCGTCGGCGGCACGCTGCGCGATCGAAACGGGGGGCGCCTCGGCAAGGTCGACGACTTGATCGTGCGCCTGGGCGAGGACTACCCGCCGGTGACCGGCGTGCTCGCGACCGTCGCCGGGCGGCCGGTGTTCGTCCCGGCGTCCGAGCTCGCCGAGATCGGTCACGGGCGGGTCGAGATGGTCTCTGACCGGATCGACCTGCAGCACTTCGAGCGTCGCACCGGCGAGGTGCTGCTGCGCAAGGACGTGCTCGACCGCCAGCTGATCAACGTCGACGGCGCCCGGCTCGTGCGCGCGAACGAGATCGAGCTCGCCCGCCTCGAGGGCTGGTACAGGGTCGTCGGCGTCGACACCGGCCTGCGCGGGATCGTCCGCCGCGTGGCCCCGCGCCGCCTCGGCGCGAACATGCCGCCGGGCACCTTCCTCGACTGGGCGAGCGTCGAGGCCTTCACCGGGCACGTTCCGTCGGTGCGCCTGCGGGTGCCGCATCCGAAGCTCGCCCGTCTGCACGCCGCCCAGCTGGCCGACCTCGTCGAGGCGGCGTCGCACAACGAGGGCGAGGAGATCATGCGCGCGGTCGGCGACAACGAGGAGCTCGAGGCCGACGTCTTCGAGGAGCTCGACGCCCAGCACCGGCGCGAGTTCATCGAGGAGCGCTCCGACGACGAGGTGGCCGCGGTGCTCGAGCGGATGGAGACCGACGACGCCGTCGACCTCCTGGGCGACCTGCCCGAAGAGCGGCGCGAGCAGGTCGTGAAGCTCCTGCCGGCCGTCCAGCGGCGACGGGTGCGCGCGCTCGCCGGGTACGACCCCGCCACCGCCGGCGGCCTGATGAGCCCCGAGTTCGTCTGCCTGTACGCGCAGGCGACCAAACAGGAGGCGATCGGCCGGATCGAGCGCAGCCGCGCCCCCGCCGACACGCTGGCCTGGGTCTATGTCATGAACCTCGACCGCCGCCTGAAGGGCGCGATCGCCCTCGCCGACCTGCTGCGCGCCGACCCGGAGATGACGATGGGCGAGGCGGCCACCTTCCTGCCCCCGCGGGTCGGCGCCGAGTCCGACCTCGAGGAGGTCGCGCGGCTCATGACCGACTACGACCTGACGGTCGTCCCCGTCGTCGACGAGCGCGACCAGATCATGGGCGTCGTCAGCGTCGACGACGTGCTCGAGATGGTGCTCCCGCGCGGCTGGCGGCGGCGCTTCGACGTGCTCGGCGGGGAGTAGCTGGTATCGTCGGCCGCATGCCGGCGGAGACCCCAGGAGCGTTGGTGGATGGCGGGCCGAGTAGCCGCTCTACGAGCGGCACGCGACCGCCTGCTCCGCGGTGGCTCGGGCCGTCCCCGCAGCTGGCTCAGCCGGCGTAGCGCCCGCCTCATCGCGGTCGTCGGGTTCCTCGGCCCGGGACTGATCGCCGCCAACGCCGGCAACGATGCCGGCGGCATCGCCACGTACTCGTCGGTCGGCGCCAAGTACGGCTACGACCTGCTGTGGATGATGGTCGTGATCACGGTCTCGCTGGTCGTGGTGCAGGAGATGGCGGCGCGCATGGGCGCCGTCACCGGCAAGGGCCTGGCCGAGCTGATCCGCGAGCAGTACGGCGTGCGCTGGTCGCTGTTCGCCACGACGTCGGTGCTGATCGCGAACCTCGGCATCTGCGTGTCGGAGTTCGTCGGCATCGGCGCGGCGCTCGGGCTCGCGGGCGTCCCGCCGCAGGTGTCGGTGCCGATCGCCGCGATCGGCGTGTGGCTGCTGCTGATCCGCGGCTCCTACAAGGTGGCCGAGCGGATCTTCGTGCTGATGACGATCCCGTTCTTCGCCTATCCGATCGCCGCGATCCTGGCCCACCCCGACTGGGGGTCGGTCGGCCACGCCGTCGTCGCCCCGAACATCCACACCTCGCACGCCTACCTGTTCCTGTTCATCGCCACCGCCGGCACCACGATCACGCCGTTCATGCAGCTCTACGTCCAGTCGGCCGTCGTCGAGCGCGGCGTCGGCGTCGACGAGCTGAACGCCGAGCGGGCCGAGGTGACGACGGGCTCGATCTTCGCGAACCTCGTGGCGGGCTTCATCATCATCGCCACGGGCGCCACGCTCTACCTCCACGGCGAGCGCAACATCTCGACGGCGGCGCAGGCGGCCAAGGCGCTCGCGCCCTTCGCCGGGCGCTACGCCGAGGTGCTGTTCGCGGTCGGCCTGCTGGGCGCGAGCCTGCTCGCTGCCGCGATCCTGCCCGTGACCGCGGCCTACGTGATCGCCGAGACGTTCGGCTTCGAGAAGGGCATCAGCCGCCGCATCCACGAGGCGCCGGTGTTCGTCGCCGTGATCACGACCCTGATCGCGATCGGCACGATCGTGGCCGTCATCCCGGGGATCCCGGTGATCAGCCTGCTCGTCGGCGTCCAGGTGGTGAACGGCACGCTCCTGCCGGTGCTCCTGATCTTCATCTGGCGGCTTGCGAGCGACCGCGACGTGATGGGCGACTACCGCAACGGGCGCGTGTTCAACGTGCTCGCCGGGCTGACCGTGGTGGCGACCTCGGGCCTGTCGATCCTCCTGCTCGCGGTCACGCTCGGCGGGGCGTTCCTCTAGCCGCCTGGTGAATAACCGGTGCCAGGCACCGTTATTCGCCGTCCCATTTGGGGTGGTGGCGGCGGGCCCAGTCGCGCCGCACCGAGCCGAGCACCATGCCGCGCAGGGAGTGGCGCGTCGACGGGTTCACGAGCACGAGGAAGAGGTGCCCAACGATCAGCGGCACCGCGATCCAGGTGGCGATGTCGTGGACGAGGATCGCGCTCGTCCTCCCGCGCACGGCGGCGTCGGTCTCCTGCAGGTACATGAGCACCCCGCTCGCCGTGAAGACCACGAGCAGCCCGAAGACGATCGCGGTGTTCAGCTTCTGGCCGGCGTTGAAGCGCCCCTGCGGCGGCTCGAGGCCGCGGCGGGTGACGGCCCAGCGCAGCCAGCGCACGTCGTCGTCGTCGAACCGGTCGATCTCGCCCGCGGTCTGGTGCAGCCGCCCGCGCGTGTCGCTCGCGAGCAGGACGACCAGACCGGCCCAGAACGCGATCGCCGCGCCGAGGTGCAGCGACTTCCACAGCCTCCGGTTCGCGGCCAGCTCGGCGAAGACGGGCAGATACAGGATCAGCCCGGTCGCGAGCATCAGCAGGAACGTGAATGCGAGCAGCCAGTGCAGCGACCGCTCCTCCGGCCAGAAGCGGCGCACGTACACCGGGTGCGGCCGGGTGCGCTCAGTAGCCGTTTGAGCGTCCCACCCAGGCGTCGACGTCATAGCCGTTTTGCTCCCAGAACCCCGGGTGCAGGTGCGGCACGAGCTCGATCCGGTGCAGCCATTTCACGTTCTTGTAGCCGTACATCTCGGGGATCACGAGCCGGATCGGCGCCCCGTGGGCGCGCGAGAGCGGCGCGCCGCCCATCGTGTGCGCGAGCATCACCTCGGGCAGCGTCGACTGCGACATCGAGAGCGTGTCGACGTAGTCGCGCTCCATCGAGACGAAGTTGATGTAGCGGGCGCTCGGCAGCGGCTCGACCATGTCCCAGAGCGTCTGCAGCCGCACGCCCTTCCAGTGCACGTTTCCGACCGTCCAGCCGGTCACGCAGTGAAACGTCGTCGTCTGGGCGACGGCCGGGAGCGCCGCGACGTCCGACCACGTGAGAGTCATCGGCTTGCGCACAAGGCCCGTGATCTCGAGCTGATACGTCTGCGGGTGAAACGTCGGCCAGGGGGGGTTGATCGCATAGATGCGCCAGCCCGACGGGAACACGGCCTTGATCGCGTTCGGCACCACCGCGCCGGCATCGGCGATCGGCCCGCGCAGCGCCGACGTGATCCGATCGCCGAAGAGCAGCCCGGCGCCGCCGGCGCCGACGACCGACAGGAACGCGCCGCGACCGAGCCGCTTCTCGCCCATCATCCGGAGTATGGGTGCCCGGACCCGCCCATGCCAAAGGGCCGGCCACATGTTTCGGTTCTTGCAAGAAACGGCGCGCGCGAAGCCGCAGAATCCGATGCGCACTCAGACCCGCCGAACGACGGCTAGATCGCGAGTCGCTCTTGCCCCTGGGAGGGCGCGGCCGTAACCCTGAGGGCGTCGTACGGCAGTGGAAGCATGTCAACCGTGTGGCCGCGCTCGTCACTGATCTCCACCAGGGCGCCGCCTTCGAACGCCTCGACGATCGTTCCGCGCGTCCCTGCCGGCCACCGACCAGTCTCAACACGAAGGTCGACGACGCTCAGTACTTCCGGATGTGTCGCTGCCGCCATCGGTTCCACAGTCCCTTGATCGGCCGCACTCGCGGCCGGTTTACGCCGCGCAAGCCTACTCCAGAATCGTACGCCCCTCCTCACGCGGTGTTCACCAGTATGCACGCCAACCTCCTTCTACGGGATGTCGACATAGGCGCTGGAAAGCCGCGGGATGTCGCCGCCCTGGTCGATGAACCAGGCTGTCTTGACCGGCTGGGTCGCACCATTCAAGCCGTCGACCATCATCACGACCTCGTAACGGACTCCCCACGGCGTCGGCTCGATCCTCGATACCCCCGCACCCGGAAGCCCCGCGTGGAGTCTCTCGGCCAGGTACAGCCAATCCTCCTGTCCGATGCCGAGCGCGGACGCAAAAACGCGGGCCTTGTGGCGCCCTGTCTCGTGGTGTGGGACAGGCAGTATTCGCGAAGCTTCGCCGGGTCGATCGCAGCCCGTTCATGGCCAGGAAGCTGTGCCGGGGGCTCGAACTCAGACACGTTCCCAAGGACGCTAGTTGGCCTGTCGGCTTGCGCGTCTATTCGGCCCGCCACGAAACCGCGGTTACCCGACGCCTGCGCCTTCGAGCAAATACCGCACGGCGATCAGGCAGACGACGATGCCGAGGCCGCGGCGGATGAGGGCTTCGGGGATGCGCGGCTGGAGGCGCGCGCCGAGGTAGCCACCAGCCAGGCCGCCGGCGCCCATGGCCAGGCCCAGTGCCCAGTCCGGAGCGATCGTGCCGCCGTGGCGCAGCTGCAGGAGCTGGTAGGTGAGGACGCCGACGACCGACGTGACGAACGTCGCGGCGAGGGCCGCGCCGGCGACGTCGTAGACGCTGAAGCCGAGCGCGAGCAGGATCGGCGCAAGGATCGAGCCGCCGCCGATGCCGTAGATGCCGCCGATGATGCCGACCAGGAGCGCGAGGCCGAGCAGGGTCGATCGTGACACCTGGGGCTCACCCACGGAGCGTCGTGGCGCCCGGGCCGCCGCGCGCGTGGCGAGCCACGCCCCGAGCGGGAACAGCACGATCGCGACGACGACCAGGAACGCCTTCGGCCCGGCCAGAAACTCGACCCGGATGGCGGCGCCGATGACGACTCCGGGCAGCGTGCCGAGGATGAGGGTCGCCGCGAGGCCGCCGCGAAGCGCGCCGGAGCGCCAGTATCGGAGCAGGCCACCCGGCGTCGCGACGACGTTGTAGAGCAGGTTCGTCGGTGTGATCGCCGGGTTCGGCGTGCCGAGAATGCTCACCTGGACGGGCAGCAGCAGCACCGCGCCGGAGACCCCGGCCGGAGTTGTGAGCACGGCAACACCGAATGCCAGCACGGCGCCGAGGACGTCATTCCCACTCATCTAGTGGACAATACTGAGCGGCGGGGCGGCTAGCGCGGCGCCGAGACGCGCTCGATGAGCCACACGATCCCGGCCAGGAGCAGCACGCCGATGGCCGAGAGCGAGACCGTCTGCGAGACCGCATCGAACCAGCCGAGCCCGAACCGGCCACCGTTCCAGTGGACGGCCGTCTCGTAGACGTTCAGCGCGATCCAGGCGAACGCGAGCAGCGTGGCGGGAAACGCGACCGGGCTGCACCGAAACCCTGCCCGGAGGCGAGCCATCGTGCGGTCATACGGTGAAGGCTGCATCACTCGCGCCCGTGCTCGATGAGCCAGACCAGCGCCGCGGCACCGAGCACGCCCCGCAGCGCCGAATCGACGACGGAGAGCAGGGTCGCGTACCAGCCGGCGCGCTCGTAGGGCGGGCTGGTCGTGATCTCGACCGCGACGATGACAAGCCAGAGGGCCGCAAGCGCGACCCCGGTGCCGGCGACCGGGCGACGACGAAGCGCGGCGAGCACGCCTTGCACCGAGACATCGTAGGAGTCCGACCGGCGGGCGCCGGCCAACGCTCACGGCGCCGTCGTGTCGTCCGTGTCGGGCACGCCGGTCGCCGGCGTCGTCTGCGGCGGCGGCGCGTACCCCGGCGCGTAGCGGGTGACCTTGCGCTGCTGCTTCACGAGCTTTGCGATCACGAGCTGGACGTGGCGCACCGGCAGGAGCGACTGCAGCTGCGACGTGATCTCGGCCTGCACCGCGGAAAGCGGCTGCTCCGTCCCGGCCTTGATCGTCGCGGCCTCCGGGCGGATCACGAAGTAGCAGGCCGGCTTGCACCTGCCCTTGAGGGACGACCGCGCATACGCCTTGTCGACCCGCACGGGCGGCGAGAGCGCGTCCGTCGGCAGGCTGAACGCCACGTTCCCAAAAGCCGTGTCGACCTCGCCGTCGGTCGCGATGAACGGCTCGTGCAGGGCGCTCGAATCGATCGCGCCCTTGGCCTCGGCCGCAAAGGTCTTCCCTGATGCGAGCGCCCGGCGCGCCCTCACCGCCGCCGTCCTGCTCGGCTCGAGCACGTAGTCGACCTGGCGGGTCGCCGCCGCCGTCTCGTACACCGACCGGTGGGCGTTGTAGTAGGCGAGCACGTCGGCCGGCGTCACCGTCACCTGCTTCTTCAGCATGGTGTCGATGTTCTGCTCGAGCAGCGTGAACTCGACCTGCGAGTTCACGTCGGCGGCCGTCAGGTGGTAGCGGCGCAGGTCGGCCTGATACTTCGCCTCGCTGCCGCCGTAGAGCTGGTTCACGTTCGCCGCGATCTCGGCCGCGATCTGCTTCTGCGTCACCGAGATGTGGAGCTTCCGGGCGATCGCGTGCAGCTGCGCGTCGGATACGAGGTAGTTGACCACGGGGGCCACGATGTTCGTGGTGTAGGCGGCCGTGTTCTTCGGCGGGATCTTGCCCTTCTTGTCGGAGCAGTCCTCCTGCCCCTGCGAGCCGCCCGTGCACGACTCCGAGCCGAGGATCATCGATCGCTTCTCGAGGTCGATCTGGTGGGCGAGCTCGGCCTTCGTGATGTGCGTCTGGCCCACGACTGCGATGTCGTTCGAGCGCAGAGCGGCAGGCCCGTTCGACGCCGACGAACCGCCGCACGCAGCCGCCAGAGCCGTCACGAAAACGACGCAGACGAGCCCTGCCTTGGTGCCCATCACGCCTTCAGTGTGGTGCAGAGTTCCCGATCTTGCAAGAAACGGGCAAGGGACCGGCAAGGCCCCGTCCCTAGCGTGATCCCCCGAACGGCCGGCATCCCGCCGTCCGCGTCCACCAGGAGGGACAAACGCATGAGACGACGATGGCTGATCCCCGTGGCGGCTCTGGCCGCCCTGACATTCCCTGCCACCGCGAGCGCACACGGCTCTGCGGCGGTGTTCACCCTGTCCAACTCGACCACGGGCAACCGCGTGCTCGTGTTCGCCCGCGCGACGGACGGCTCGCTCTCGGCGGCCGGCTCGGCCTCGACCGGCGGCCTGGGCAGCGGCGCGAACGGCGTCTCCCAGGGGGCGCTCGCCCTCAGCCCCGACGGCCGCCGACTGTATGCCGTGAACAGCGGCTCGAACACGATCGCCGTGTTCGCGGTGCACGGCACGCACCTGCACCGCGTGGCCGTCGTCGGCTCCGGCGGCGCCGGCCCTGCCAGCGTCACCGCCGCTCACGGCCGCGTCTACGTCGTGAACGCCGGCGGGAACGATGTGGCCGGCTTCTGGGCCACGCGACACGGGCTCACGCCGATCGCGGGCGGCTCGGCGCCGCTCGCCGCGACCGACTCCGGCGCGGCCCAGATCTCGCTCAACCCGGCCGGGACGGCGGTTGTCGTGACCAACACCGGGTCGAACACGATCGACACGATCACCCTCTGGCATGACGGCGCGATCCGCCGCGTGCAGTCGTTCGCCTCGGCCGGCACGACGCCGTTCGGCTTCGGCTTCACCCGCGGCGGCGTGCTCGTCGTGACCGACGCCCACCAGACGCCGGTGAGCGCCGTCTCGTCGTATCGCATCGGCCACACGGGCGCGCTGCGGCTGCTCTCCGGCCCGGTGCCGTCGAACGAGATCGCCGCCTGCTGGCTCGCGATCAAGGGCCGCATCGCGTTCACGGCCGATGCGGGCAGCGGCACGATCTCGACCTTCCGGGTCGGGCGCGGCGGACGGCTGCACCTGACCGCGGCCGCGGCCGCAAGCCCCGGCTCGACCAGCAAGCCGCTGGACGAGTCGATCACACCCGACGGCCGCTACCTGGACGTCCTGACGGCCGGTCTCAACAGCATCACGACCTACCGGATCGGCGCGGGCGGAAGCCTGACCCCGGTCGGCTCGGTCGGCGGCCTTCCGGCCGGCGACACGAGCGTCGCCTCGTCGTAGCCTGACCGCTCCCGGGCGCCGGCCGCGCGCCGGCGCCCGGGAGGCGATGTAGCGTGCCGCCATGCCATGGCGGCATCAGGCCGGCCGCACGCTGGGCACGGCCTTCGCTGTCCACGCGGCCCTCATCGGCACCTGGGCAGGTCGCGTGCCCGCGATCAAGCACGCGCTGCACCTCTCCGATACGCGGCTCGGCGTCGCCCTGTTCGGGATGGCGGCCGGCACGCTCGCCGGCAGCTGGGCCGGCGGCCGCCTGGCCCGGCGGCTCGGACCGGCCAGGCTCGTGCAGGCGGGCATCCCCGCAATGGCGGCGGCGCTCTTCACGGCCGCGCTCGCCGGATCGCTCGCCGCGCTCTGCCTGGCGCTGCTCTGCTTCGGGACGATCGGCGCGATCGTCGACGTCGGCATGAACGCGCTCGCCGTCGCCCTCGAGCGCGATCAGGGGCGGCCGCAGATGTCGGGGCTGCACGGCGGCTGGAGCGCCGGCCTGCTCCTGGGGGCGCTTATCGCGAGCGGCGCAGCGGCCGCCGGAGTCGGACCGCGGGCGCACTTCGCCCTGGTCGGCACCGCAGCCGCGGCCGCGGCGGTGCTGCTGCTGCGCCGGCTCCCCCGCGGCGAGCCGCCGCGGCGCGGGCGGGCGGCCCGCGCCCCCTGGCCGGCGGGACTGGTCGCGCTCGGACTCGTCGCGTTCTGCAGCTTCTTCGCCGAAGGCTCCGTTTCGGACTGGAGCGCCGTCTACATGCACGACCGCGCCGGCGCGGGCGCCGCGCTGGCCGCAGCCGCGTTCGCCGGCTTCTCGCTCACGATGGTCGCCGCCCGGCTCGTCGGCGACCGCGTCGTGGCGGCGATCGGCCCGGTCGCGCTCACACGGCGTGCCGCGATGATCGCCGCGGCGGGCATGGCGCTCGTGCTCGCCGTGCCCGTCCCGGCGGCGGGCATGGTCGGCTTCGGGATGATGGGCGTGGGGCTCGCGCCGATCGTCCCGACCGTTCTGAGCGCGGTCGGCGGCGGGGCGGCCTCCGGTGTCGAATCGGCGATCTCGCGGGTGCTTCTGATCGCCTATACGGGCTCGATCGTCGGGCCGGCGACCATCGGCTTCGTCGCCGGGCGCACCGGCCTGCGCGGCGCGCTCCTGATCCCGCTCGGGCTGATCGTCTGCATCTGTGCGGCCGCCGGCCACGTGCGCGCGGCGGCGGGCGCAGAGCTTGCAAGAACCTGAACAGCATTGGCCCGCAAAGGCGGCGTTGGTACCCTGATGCACATGGCGGCGACAACCCCGCCGCGCGTGCTGGTCGTCGACGACGAGCCGGTCGTGCGCGACGTGCTCACCCGGTACCTGACCCACGAGGGGTTCGAGGTCGATGCCGCCGCCGACGGCCACGCCGCGCTTTCGGCGATCGAGGCCCGGGCGCCGAGCGTGATCGTGCTCGACCTGATGCTGCCGAAGCTCTCCGGGCTCGATCTGCTGCGGCTCGTGCGGCTCGAGAGCACGGTCCCGGTGATCATCCTGTCCGCCCGGGTGAGCGAGCGCGAGCGGATCGCCGGCCTCGAGCTCGGCGCCGACGACTACGTCACCAAGCCCTACTCGCCCGGCGAGGTGGTCGCGCGGGTGCGGGCCGTGCTGCGGCGCACCGGCCCAGAGGCCGACGCGCCGCTCGTGTTCGGCGAGCTTCGCGTCGACCCCGTCAGGCGCGAGGTCACCCGCGCGGGCGCCGTCGTCCACACGACCCGCAAGGAGTTCGACCTGCTGCTTCGCCTCGCCTCGAACCCCGGCCGCGTGTTCACGCGCGCCGAGCTGGTCGAGTCGGTGTGGGGATACGTGTGGACGGGTGACACCGAGACGGTGACCGTGCATGTCCGCCGGCTGCGATCGAAGATCGAGGATGACCCGTCGCAGCCGCGCCGGCTCGTGACGGTGCACGGCGTCGGCTACCGGTTCGAGGCATGAGCGAGACCATCCGCCTGATCGCGCTGCTCGGCCCGATCGCGATGGCGACGCTGCTCACCTCGCTCCTGGCGCGGCGGCTGGTGACCCGCGCGGGCCTGGCCTACACCCTGATCGCGATCGCGGTCATCGCCTCGCTCGTGACCGTGGTCGACCTGCTCGTCCTCAGCCATTTCATGCTGATCAATCCGGGCAACCCGACCGAGCTGACCTCGGTCGCGCTCTATTCCGTCACGGCCGGCGTCGCCGCCGCGCTGATCGTCGGGCGCTCGAACACGCGCGCGCTGCAGCGGCTCGTGGCGACGGCGCGCGCCCTGGGCGACAAC
Source organism: Gaiellales bacterium (assembly GCA_036502065.1). GTDB lineage: Bacteria > Actinomycetota > Thermoleophilia > Gaiellales > JAICJC01 > JAICJC01. The sequence goes on along the minus strand of DASXZF010000273.1, from coordinate 384 downwards.
CGCCTCGACGCCCGCGCCGGCGACCTCAAGGCCGGCCCCGAGCTGCGGATGCTCGGCGCGACGCTCGACCGGGCGGCGGCGCGGCTCGCCGCAGGCATCGAGGCCGAGCGCGCGATCGAGTCGCAGCGCCGCGACCTGATGACGTCGCTCTCCCACGACCTGCGCACGCCGATCGCAAACCTGCGGGCGATGGTCGAGGCGATCGACGACGGCATCGTCCGCGACCCCGAGACGCTCGCGCGCTACACGGGCGAGATGCGCCGCTCGGTGATGGCGCTCGTGACGATGGTCGACGACCTGTTCGAGCTCGCCCAGGTGGACGCCGACGAGTTCGCCCGCGACGCGCGCTCGGTCACGCTCTCCGAGGCGGTGCAGGGCGCGCTC